>JAIEFH010000041.1 GCA_029067025.1 Oscillospiraceae bacterium
GTCCAGCAGATTGACCCCCATGGTAATGGTGCGCACGTCCAGATGCTGGTGGTCGATCATCTGGATGGTCTGCAAAATGTCGTTGGTGTTTATCATGGCTCAGCCCTCAGATTCGGTGCATGGCATTGAAGATGTCCTCACGCTGGATGCGGATGTCCAGGTTCCGCTCCTTGCCCGCTTCCGCCAGATCCTCCCGCAGGCGGGCGAAGGGCACCGTGGCCTGGGACGCGTCCACCAGCATAATCATGGTAAAATACTCCTGGAGGACGGTCTGGCTGATGTCCAGCACGTTGACGTTCTTCTCACTGAGCAGGGCGCACACGGCGGCGATGATGCCCACCTGGTCCTTCCCGATGACGGTGACGATGGCTTTCATAGGGGTTCCTCCCGTTCTACAGTTTTAACTCATACAGCAGCATGACGGGCCTGCCGTTGCGTTCGATGGTCTTGACGATCTCAAATCCGGCGGACAGGTAGATGTCCCGCACCACAAATTCCTCCGCCCCGGTGTCCAGCCGAATGAAGCGCACGCCCCGGCGGGCGCACTCCCCCTTGACGGCCTCCACCACCCGGGCGGCCATGCCCCGGTGGGCAAACTTCCGCCGGACGCACAGCTTGTGGAGGTAAGCGGCCTCAAATGGGGGCGCCTCCGGCCACCACTCCCGGTCGCTCCACTGGAGGATGAAGGCGCAGGCCTCCTCCCCGTCCACCGTGCCCACATAGAAATTCGACCGCCCGGCCTCAACCGTGAGCAGCTCCTCCGGCGTGAGCCACTCGTCCGGCCACACCCGCAGCCCCCGGCTCCGGCCCCAGGCGGCCACCTCCCGCATGATCTCTATGGCCCGCTCGGGGCAGTTTGGAATCAGCGTCAGCCCCATGGCCTACCCAAGATCGTCCAGGGTGAGCTGGAACGCCCCACCCATCCGCTCCAGGAACCAGTCCACTTCCTCCATGTTCATGGAACGCAGGGCGGCCATGGTCTCGTCCTCGGCGCGGCCAAACTCGGTGCTGCCCGCCTTGCGCTCCTCCACGCACTTGAGCCACGCCGCCAGCTTGTCCGCCGCCTTCACATAGCGCTTGACGGTCTTGTCGCTCTCCCGCACCAGCGGCTCGTAGGCGGGGGCCAGCTCGGGGGGCAGCATGGACAGCAGCTTGTCCTGGGCCACCGCCTCCACCTGGCGGTAGGCGGTCTTGATGTCTGGGTTGTAGTACTTGATGGGGGTGGGCATATCGCCGGTGATGATCTCCGGCGCGTCGTGGAATAACGCCGCCACGGCGGCCTTGTCCGGGTCGATCTCTTTCTGGAACACGTCCCGGCCGATGACCGCCAGGGCGTGGGCCAGCACCGCCACCTCGTAGGAATGCTCCTCCACGTTCTCGGTTCGGGTGTTGCGCATCAGCGCCCAGCGGGCAATGTAGCGCATTCGGAAGATGTAGGCAAAGAAACTGTAGTTCATACGCGGGGCCGCCTTTCTATATCTGCCCCGGTATTTTATCATGGCGAGAGGAAAATGTACAGCAAAAATCACGAGAACTGAATTGACAAAACCGTTTACAGACGCTATAATTAAACTCAAAGTTTAATTAAATTATGGAGGAAGAAATGGGACGAAGGAAAAAAGAGCCTAGAAGTGTACACAGAGAAAAAATTGCGGCAGCTGCGTCCACATTGTTTATGGAAAAAGGCATAGCCGCAACATCCATGGACGATGTTGCCAAAGCAGCCGGATATAGCAAGGCAACCTTGTATGTGTACTTTGAAAACAAAGAAGAAATTGTTGGTATTTTAGTGCTGAATAGCATGAAAAAGCTTTACGATTATATAGCTTCTGCGTTGGCACAGTCTGAAACAACAAAAGATAGGTATGATTCTATTTGCCGTGGGTTAATTCAGTATCAAGAGGAGTTCCCTTTTTACTTCAAAATGGTATTGGATAAGATCAATATTGATTTTGAAAGCCAGGCTTATCTGCCAGAAGAAAAAGAAACTTATCAAATAGGTGAGGCAATAAACGAGAAGATAAAAGAGTTTATTATATCCGGAATAGAGAAAGGCGATCTGCGCACTAATCTAGAAATTACGCCAACTATCTATCATTTTTGGGGGATGTTGTCTGGGATTATTCTGCTTGCCGCAAACAAAGAGGAATATATCAAAAAGACAACGGGATCATCAAAAATCCAATTTTTAGACCAAGGTTTTCAGATGTTATATCGTTCTATTACGCGCAGAGGGAATGGTTATGAGTAAGAAGAGTATACTTGCTATTTTAGGAAGTCCCCATGTAAACGGAATGACCGCAGCTATGTTAGATTGTGCAATTTGTGAAGCGGAAAGAAAAGGCTATACAGTGACCAAAATCAATTTATACGAAAAAAATCTTTTCTACTGTAAAGGCTGCAGGGCTTGTATGAAAACGCAGACCTGTATTCTAAAAGATGATATACAGGAAATTGCAGATTTTATCCATAAATGTCAAGTCGTTATTCTTGCCGCTCCTGTCTACTGGGCAAATGTTCCTGCCCCGGTTAAAAACCTATTTGACCGATTATTAGGAACGGCTACGGAAGAAACAAGTACCTTTCCTAAACCACATCTGCAAGGCAAGAAATATTTGCTTTTGACTTCTTGCAATACCCCTGCTCCCTTTTCGTGGATATTGGGACAAAGCAGAGGTGCAATCCGCAATATGAATGAATTTTTCAAGACAGCGGGTATGAAGCCAATGGGAAAAGTTGTATGCGCGGGCGCGGCAAATAAAAAGGAACTGCCAAAGCAGATAGTCAGAAAGATTGAGAGGCGTCTGAAATGAAAGTATTGCGAAAAAGAATCATTTTGTCTATTATTATCGTCACTTTTATTTTTGGTCTAATTGTGGGAACAGTTTACCTAAAAAATGTTGCAGATTATAAAAAGGCTGTAAAAGAAACCACTTTTGACGAAATAAATATTTCTGATGTTTCCGACGGAATTTATATTGGGGAATATGATGTGAATTTTATATATGCTAAAGTGGAAGTCACAGTGCAAAATGGAAAAATCATAGATATTAGTATTTTGGAACATAAGCATGAGCGCGGAAAAGCCGCAGAAGCCATAATTGACGAAATCGTTGACGAACAAAGAATTGATGTTGACGCAATATCCGGTGCAACAAATTCAAGCACCGTCATAAAGAAAGCAGTTGAAAATGCTCTGAAAAGAGGATCATAAAAAATCTAATAAAAGGATAACAAGTCTTTACATGGCGGCTTAGAGACCAGGGCTTCTGACATAAGAATCCCTCCTAAAATATGGCGTCAATCGTCTCCGTGTTTTCATCGGCGCAACGATTGGTTTCCTATTCCATTTTGGGGCATCCGCCCCCCAGCGGGGCAAGCGCGGGGCCGGATAGCGGTTGCCTTTCCACCCGTAACGTGGTATAATGGCGGGAACTCATTAATTAAGGGGGGCCCGCCGTGGACATCGCCATCTACACCCTGGGCTGCAAGGTGAACCAGTACGAGACCCAGGCCATGGAGCGGGAGCTGCTCCGCCGGGGCCACACCCTGGCGGACTTTGACGGCCCGGCGGACGCCTACATTGTCAACACCTGCACCGTCACCGCCGTCAGCGACAAGAAATGCCGCAACATCATCCGACGGGCCCGGAAAGGCGCCCCGGAGGCGGTGGTGGCGGTATGCGGCTGCTACGCCCAGACCGACCCTGACGCGGTGGCGGCCCTGGGGGTGGACCTGGTGTCCGGTTCGGCGGGGCGGATGGACTTCCTGGACAGGCTGGAGGAACTGCTCCAAACCAAGGGAGGGCAAGTAATTACCGTTGACAGCGCCCTGGCCCGAAGGGAGTTCGAGCGCCTCCCCGCCGGGGGAGCGGCGGGCCGCACCCGCGCCATGCTGAAGGTGGAGGACGGCTGCGTCAACTTCTGCTCCTACTGCATTATCCCCTACGCCCGTGGGCCGGTGCGCTCCCTGCCCCTGGACGAGGCGGCGGAGCAGGCCCGCGCCCTGGCCCGGGAGGGCTACCGGGAGGTGGTGCTCACCGGCATTGAGATCTCCTCCTGGGGGCACGACCTCAAAAACGGTCTGACCCTGATCGACCTCATCGAGGCAGTGTGCGCTGCCGCACCCGGGCTGCGGGTGCGCCTGGGTTCCTTAGAGCCCAGAACGGTGACAGAGGAGTTCTGCCGCCGCGCCGCCGCCCTGCCCAATCTTTGCCCCCACTTTCACCTGTCCCTCCAGTCCGGGTGCGACACCACCCTGGCCCGGATGAACCGGAAATATGATACCGCACGGTATTATGAAAGCGTAAAATTACTAAGGGAATACTTCCCAGACCCAGGGATCACCACCGACCTCATCACCGGCTTCCCCGGTGAGACAGAGGAGGAGTTCGCCCAGACGCTGGCGTTTCTCGAGCAATGCGCCTTTACCGCCATGCACGTGTTCCCCTACTCCCGCCGCCCTGGCACCCCCGCCGACACCATGCCGGATCAGGTGTCCAAAGAGGAGAAGGAGGCCCGGGCCCGCCGGGCTATTTCCCTGGCAGGCGAGCTGGAGCGCCGATGGCTGAGCAGCCAAGTGGGCCGTACCCTCCCGGTGCTGTTTGAGGAGGAAAAGGACGGCCTGTGGCAGGGCCACGCCCCCAATTATGCCCTGGTGCGGGCGCAAGGAGAATCCCTTCACAATGCGCTGGCCAACGTGAAAATCACCGGCGTGGAGGAGGATGCGCTGATCGGCGCTCTGGCCGGCGGCAAAGAACAACCCTTGCGCTCCATGCCGGATTGTGGTAAAGTAAAAGACTGAACCTGTCTAATTGACTTGATACACAGAGAACGGAGGTGGGCGTATGCCCCCTGTCATACTCACCGGCGTGCTTTCAGGGGATGCCGCGGAAGGGCTGTTGGAGAATATCAGCAAGCTCACCGCCAACAAGGTATTCGGCGCGGTCATCGCGGCGGTGGTCTGCCTGGTGGTCATCAAAATACTCACCAAAGTGACGGCCCGAGCCTTGAGCCGCTCCAAGCTGGACACGCCCCTCCAAACCCTGCTGCGCAACCTGCTGAAAGGCGTGCTTTGGTTCATCACGGTCATCATCGTGCTGGGCTGTCTGGACATTGAGGTCACCTCCCTGGTGGCGGTGCTGTCCGTGGTGGGCCTCGCCTTCTCGCTGGCACTGCAAAACTTCCTCTCCAACATTGCGGGCGGGATGCAGCTGCTGGCCTCCCATCCCTTCAAGCTGGGGGATTTCGTGGACGCCGGGGGCTGCTCCGGCACGGTGACGGAGATCGGGATGTTCTACACCAAGCTTACCACCCCGGACAACAAGCTGGTGCAGCTTCCCAACAGCACCATTGTGTCCGCCAACATCATCAACTACTCCGCCCAGCCCACCCGCCGGGTGGAGCTGAAGGTGTCCGCCAGCTACGACGCGCCCACCGATCAGGTCATTGCCTTGCTGAAGGGGATGGCGGTGGATCACCCGCTGGCGCTGGCCGAGCCGGAGCCTGCCGTCCACGTGGACAGCTACGGCGACAACGCCATCGGATACGTCATGCGGGTGTGGTGTGCCAACGCCGACTATTGGACGGTGTACTTTGACCTGATGGACGGCATGAAGTCCGCCTTCGACCAAGCGGGCATTGAGATGACCTATCCCCATCTCAACGTACATATGATAAGGTCAGAATGATCGTGGTCCCAACGCCTTCGGGCGAGAAGGATAAAAAGGAGGGGGAAACCCTTCCGAAAAAGAGATTTAAGGAGGAAACAAGTATGAATCAATCTTATCCCAATGCGGCCAGCGGCCTGAAGCTGATGTTCTGGGGCCAAATCCTGTCCATCGTGGGCGCGCTGGTGACCGGCCTGGGCGCTGGCCTGGCTGTTGCCGACGTGATGACCGGCGGGAACGGCGGCGTGGGCGTCGTGGCGATCCTGGGTCTGCTGGTGGTCATTGCCGCCTCTGTCCTGAACATTTTGGGCCTGTATAAGGCCGGGGATGACGACGCGGCCTACCGCAGCGCGCTGATGTTCGCCATCGCCAGTCTGGTGGTCAGCGTGCTGTCCACTTTCCTGAGCGGCATCCCCTTTGTGCCCACCCTGCTGTCCATCGCCAGCACAGTGCTGAACTTCCTGGTGGTGAACACCGTGTGTGTGACCACCGGCAACCTGCTCCACTCCAAGGGCGCCGACGGCCTGGCCGACCGGGGCGCCACCGTGGCCAAGATTTACTTCATCTGCGCCGTCATTTCCGTGGTGTGCACCGTTCTGGGCATCATCCCCATCATCAATATCCTGAGCGGGCTGGTGTCCGCCATCTCCAGCATCGTATCCCTGGTGGGCTATATCATATACCTCACCTTCCTCAACGGCAGCAGCAACTCGCTGTAAACCAGCCCCTGAAAGCCCGGCCGGCAGGCCGGGCTTTTTTTCGCTTCCCTGCGGGGCGGATTTGTGGTATACTGTAAAAAACAGATCAGGATGGAGTGCTGTGACATGGGAAAAGGGAAATTCATTGCCCTGGAGGGCATCGACGGCTCGGGCAAGAGCAGCCAGATCGGCCCGCTGGTGAAGCGGCTGGAAGGGCTGGGCGTGCCCTGCCGCGCCGACCGGGAGCCCACCGCCCGCCCCGTAGGGGTGCTGATCCGTCAGGCCCTCACCGGCCAGACCCCGCTGGATCCCCGGGTCATTGCCGCGCTGTACGCCGCCGACCGGCTGGATCATCTGGTCAATGAGGAAAATGGACTGCGTTCCGCCATTGACCGGGGAATCACCGTGGTGTCCGACCGGTACTATTTCTCCTCTTACGCCTACCACAGCGTGGATGTGGATATGGATTGGGTCATCGGGGCAAACTCTCTCAGTGCCCAACTGCTCCGGCCCACCGTCACCGTGTTTCTGGACGTATCCGCCGAAGAGGCCATGGCGCGCATCCGCCGCAACCGCGACCACGAGGAGCTGTTTGAACAGGAGGAGCGGCTGCGCCGCACCCGGGAGCTGTATTTCCGGGCGTTTGAGCGGCTGAAGGACGTGGAAAACGTGGCGGTGGTGGACGGCTCCGGCACACAAGAGCAGGTGGCCCAGCGCATCTGGTCGGCGATCTCTCCCTATTTTTAATAAAACCGCGCCACTATTTTTGGTTAATGTGCACAGTATTTCTGAAAAATTTTTGGCAGTATTTGAGATTTTTATGTACTTTTGCCAAAAACTCTTTTCAATTTCCAGAAACTGTGTTAACATATTGTTAACAAAGGTTCGATCCTCGGAACCAGCGGGGATCGAACCCTTTATTAACCCCAATCTTCAAGAGGGAGGAATTGAGTTATGTATAAACATTTGCAAAAGCTCGGCAAGGCTCTGATGCTGCCGGTGGCGGTGCTCCCCATCTGTGGTATCCTGATGGGCGTCGGCTACTGGCTGTGCCCCGCCTTCATGATGGGCTCCGAATGGGCCACTAACCTGGGCTATGCCACTTCCGGTCCGGCCTACTCCGTGGGCTACTTCCTGATCACAGCCGGCAACGCCATCATCGACAATATGGCCATCCTGTTTGCCATCGGCGTAGGCGTCGGTCTTTCCAAGGACAGCGACGGCACCGGCGGCGTGGCCGCCCTGGTCTCCTGGCTCATGATGACCAACCTGGTGGGCGCCGCCGGCAGCTACGCTCCCGCGCTGGTCGAGAACCAGACCTGGGCCGTGGCTTACGACAAGATCGCCAACCCCTTCATCGGCATCCTGGCCGGCGTCATCGGCTCCTGGTGCTACAACAAGTTCAAGGGCACCCAGCTACCCAACTGGCTGTCCTTCTTCTCCGGCAAGCGCTGCGTGGCCATCGTCACCGGCGTGGTGTCCATCGTCGTCTCCGCGGTGCTCCTGTTTGCATGGCCTGTGATCTTTAGCGTCCTGGTCGCCATCGGCTCCTTCATCGCCAAGCTGGATGTTGTGGGCGTCGGCCTCTACACCTTCCTGAACCGTCTGCTCATCCCCACCGGCCTGCACCACGCCGTGAACAACGTGTTCTGGTTTGACACCATCGGCCTGGGCGACCTGTCCGCTTACTGGAGCGGCCAGAGCGGCGTCATCACCAAGGAGCTGATGGGCACCGAGATCTCCTGGTCTGTTGGCCAGTATATGTCCGGCTTCTTCCCCTGCATGATGTTCGGCATCGCGGGCGCCGCCATCGCCATGGTCCGCGCCGCCAAGAATAAGAAGGTCGCCATCGGTATTGTCAGCTCCGCCGCCATCTGTGCGCTCATCTGCGGCGTCACCGAGCCCTTCGAGTTCGCCTTCATGTTCCTGGCCTTCCCGCTGTACGTGGTCTACTCCCTGCTGTACGCCATCTTCGCCATGGTCACTGTGGCCCTGGGCTTCCGGGCTGGCTTCTGCTTCTCCGCCGGCGCCACCGACCTGCTGTTCTCCGCCTCCCTGCCCGCGGCCAACAACACCTGGCTGATCCTCCCCCTGGGCGCCGCGGCGTTGGTGGTGTTCTACCTGGTGTTCTACTTCGCCATCAAGAAGTTCAACCTCAAGACCCCGGGCAACGAGGACGAGGACGCTGAGTCCGAGGAAGCCAAGATCGTTCTGTCCAACAACAACTTCACCGCCATTGCCAGCGGCGTGCTGGCTGCCGTGGGCGGCAAGGGCAACGTGTCCGCCGTGGACTACTGCACCACCCGTCTGCGCTTCGAGATCAAGGATTACACCGCCATCAACGAGAAGGCCGTCAAGGCCGCCGGCGCGGCTGGTGTCGTCCGTCCCAGCAAGAATGCCTGCCAGGTCATCATTGGCCCGAAGGTTCAGTTCGTGTACGACGAGCTGAAGAAGATGCTGTAAGGCCTCTGTGCTGAACAGCGCAGGAGCTGGTTCCTCTTGTGAGTTAACTCTGCCGTGGGCGGGCTTGTAAGCCCGCCCACGGTACTTTTTAGAAAGGAAGGATCATCATGGGATTTTTCGACAAGCTGAAAAAGGGCCTGTTGGGCGAGGAGTCCGCCCCCGCGCCCAAGGCCGGCACTGAACTGCTGGTAGGCGCGGTAGCCAAAGGCAACGCCATTCCCATGGCGGACATCCCCGACCCCGCCTTCAGCCAGGGCTTCGTGGGCTTCTGCTGCGGCATTGAGCCGGAGGACGGCAAGGTCTACTCTCCCGTGGACGGCACCGTCAGCCAGGTGCCCGACAGCCTCCACGCCGTGGGCCTTGAGTGCGAGGGCATGGAGCTGCTGGTTCACTGCGGCGTGGACACCGTGGACATGAAGGGCCAGGGCTTCACCATGCTGGTCAAGGAAGGCCAGCAGGTAAAGAAGGGCGACCCCCTGCTCACCATGGATCTGGAGGTCGTCAAGGCGGCGGGCCACCCCACCACCATCATCACCGCCGTCACCAACTCCGACGACTTCGCCGGGGTGGCGCCGGTCAAGGCCGGCCCCGTCCAGGTGGGCGACGACGTGCTGAAGGTCAGCAAGTAACCGCAAACAGCGCAAAAAGGAGCGGTCCCCATGGGGACCGCTCCTTTTTGGTTATTTTGCGTTGAAGACAGTCAGGCGGTTGCAAGTCCGGCAGTACCATGCCTCGGCTTTCCCATAGCCTCTGGTTAGGCGGAAACCGCCCCGCCGCTCCAATCCGCGTCTGGTGGTAAACCAGCCCGCTTTCTCCCCCTCGGGACACCAGTATATGGGATCCCGAAGAGAGATGACAGCCCCCGCTTCCAGCTCACCGTGGCAGTACGGGCACTCCATGGCCTTTTACTTGCCCCCCTTGGGCTGGTTGGGCTCCACGGTGTCGAACACGCTCTTAGCGCTGGCGCACAGGCCGGCCAGCCCCTGCAGCTCGCTGGGAATGATGATCTTGGTGGCCCGGCCGTCGGCGGCCTTCTGGAAGGCCTCCAGCGCCTTGATCTTCAGCACGCCCTCACCGGGGGCGGCCTCGTTGATGAGCTTGATGGCGTCGGCGGTGGCCTGCTGCACCTTCAAAATGGCCTCGGACTCGGCCTCGGCGGCCAGGATCTTGGCGGTCTTTTCGGCCTCGGCCTCCATGATCTTGGCCTGCTTGGCGGCATCGGCCCGCAGGATGGCGGACTGCTTCTCGCCCTCGGCAACCAGGATCTGGGACTGCTTCTGGCCCTCGGCCTGGAGGATGGCCTCGCGGCGCTCACGCTCGGCGCGCATCTGCTTCTCCATGGACTCCTGGATGTCACGGGGCGGCATGATGTTCTTCAGCTCCACGCGGTTGACCTTGATGCCCCAGGGGTCGGTGGCCTCGTCCAGGATGGCCCGCATCTGGGTATTGATGTGGTCACGGCTGGTCAGGGACTGGTCCAGCTCCAGATCGCCGATGATGTTACGCAGGGTGGTGGCGGTCAGGTTCTCAATGGCGGCCATGGGGTGCTCCACGCCGTAGGTGTACAGCTTGGGGTCAGTGATCTGGAAGTACAGCACGGTGTCGATCTGCATGGTGACGTTGTCCTTGGTGATGACGGGCTGGGGATCGAAGTCAACCACCTGCTCCTTGAGGGACACGGTCTTGGCCACGCGCTCGATGAAGGGCACCTTCAGATGCAGGCCCACGCTCCACACGGAGTGGAAAGCGCCCAGGCGCTCGATGACCACGGCCTTGGACTGCTGAACCACCTTCACGTTGGACGCCAGGATGCCCAACAGGACGATGATGACGAGCAGGACAATGACGGGGCCCACAATATCCCCAATGTAGATAGCTCCGGCCAGTGCGAATGTTTTCATTTGATTACCTCCTAAAATATATAAAATAATGCCTTTGGTTACCAACTCTTGGGCTCGCTGGCGACGATGGAGACGGCAATGGGCTCCACGAACACCTTGACCCCCTCGATGCGCAGCACCCTCACCCGGGTTCCGGCGGCGATGATGCTGTCGTCCTCACTCCGGGCAGACCAGACCATCCCCCGGATGATGACCGCCCCCTTGCCGTGGATGTTGTCAATGTCCTCCGTCACCTGGGCCTCCGCCCCAATGACACGGTCGGCGTTGGTGGGTTCCACCCGGTCATTCAGGTGCCGCTTGGCCAGGGGCCGCACGGCGGCCAGGCACAGCAGGCTCACCGCCAAAAACAAGGTGATCTGGATCCACAGCGGCCCGCCCAGCAGCGCGGCGATGAGGGCACACAGCGCCCCGGCCGCGAACCAGATGGAGGTCAGCCCCACGGTGACGGCCTCGCTGGCGGCAAAGACAATCAGCAGCACCAGCCAGAGAATCTTCTGAACGGATTCCGCGTCTAGATTGAACGGCATACTCCACAACTCCTTTCTCAGTGTTCTTCCAGTGTACCACAAACAGGGCCAGGAGGAAAGAAGTTTTTCGCATATATTTTCATATTATTGTTGCCAGCGCTTCCATTTTACATTATACTAAGCTTTGTAAAATATTTCCCCTGCCCATGACAGAATACTACACCTTTCACCGGGTATAAAGTCAAGGGGTTGTGCAAAATTTTTTGAACGGAGCTTTTTATGGGAGAAACCTTACAGTTTGTCATACCTGCCCTGATGGGGGTTGAATCCACGGTGGCCTATGAGCTGAAAAAGCTGGGGCTGGCTCAGGTGAAGGCGGAAAACGGCCGGGTGCTGTGTCAGGGCGCCCCCGCGGACGTCCCCCGAATCAATTTAAACCTGCGCACCGGAGCCCGTCTGCTGCTGTGCCTCGGCTCTTTCCAGGCCCGCTCCTTTGAGGAACTGTTTGAGGGCTGCGCCGCCCTGCCCTGGGAGGACTACATCCCCCGGGAGGGCCGCTTCCCAGTGAAGGGCTACACCATCAATTCCCAGCTCCACTCGGTGCCCGCCTGCCAGTCCATCCTGAAAAAGGCACTGTGCAAAAGGTTGGGGTCGGTGTATGGTTTGTCGGAGCTGCCGGAAACCGGGGCTTTGTACCAGGTGCAGTTCTCCATTTTAAAGGATCAAGTCACTTTAATGTTGGACACCTCTGGGGACAGCCTGTACAAACGAGGCTACCGGGCCCAGAACATGGGCGCGCCCCTGCGGGAGACCCTGGCGGCGGCGCTGGTGTCCCTGTCCAGATACAAGGGTCGGGACCCCTTCTGCGACCCCTTCTGCGGCTCGGGTACCATCCCCATTGAGGCGGCGCTCATTGCCAAGAACCGGGCCCCGGGCTTAAACCGCTCCTTCGCCGCCCAGAAGTGGCGCTGGCTGCCCTCCAGGCTGTGGATGGACGCGGCCGACGAGGCCATGGATCACGAGTTCCACGGCTCCTACGACATCTGGGGCGGGGACATCGACCCCGCCGCCGTGGAGCTGTCCCGGCACAACGCAGAGCTTGCCGGGGTGGAGGACACGGTGCGCTTTGACGTGGCGGACGCGGCGAAATTCCACCGGGACGAGCCAAAGGGGCGGGTGGTGACCAACCCGCCCTACGGGGAGCGTCTGCTGGAAAAGAAAGAGGCGGAGGAGCTGTACCGGGCCTTTGGCCGTGCGGCGGCAAATCTGCCTCAGGGCTGGCAGGTGAACGTGCTGTCCTCCCACACCGAGTTTGAGCGAACCTTTGGCAGGAGCGCGGACAAAAAGCGGAAGCTCTACAACGGCATGATTAAATGTGACCTTTTTATATATGGGGTATAGCATTTTCAGCGCGGCGAAGCCGCGCCCCAAAGCGGAGCCCAACGAAGTGGGTCCGCTTTGGAGAGGACAAGCAACGGAATGTAGCGAATGTCGGCCGATAGGCAGACGGAGCGGAATGGAGTTTGCGAGGACGAAGGAGGGATGGGCCATGCGGCACGTCTTCATCATCAATCCCAAAGCGGGAAAAAAGAAAGGCGCCAAGCTGTTGGAGGAAAACATCCGAAAGCTGGACGTACCCTATGAGATTATTTACACCAAGCAGGCCGGCGACGCCTGCCGCATCGCCCGGGAGGCGTCGGAGGGCGGCGATGAGGTGCGCATCTACGCCTGCGGCGGGGACGGCACCTTGAACGAAGTGGTGAACGGCGCGGCGGGGCACGACAATGCCGCCGTTACCAACGTGCCCATCGGCACGGGCAACGACTTTTTAAAGCTCTTCGGCAAGGAAAACAAAGCCCGGTTCACCGATCTGAAGGCCCTGTCGGAGGGGCCCCAGGCCGCCATGGATCTCATCGACTGCAACGGCCATCTGGGTCTCAACACCGTCTGCGCCGGCCTGGACGCCCGCATCGCCGCGGACAAGGACAAATACAACGGCCTCCCCCTGGTCAGCGGCATCGGGGCCTACGCCATCTCCGCCGTGGCCAACGCGCTGTTTAAGAGCATCTCCCAGCCCATGACGGTGGACATGGGGGACTTCCACTACGAGGGGAAGGGCACCATCATCTGCGTGTGCAGCGGGCGGTACTATGGCGGTGGCTTCATGCCCATAGGGGACAATATGCCAGACGACGGCCTGCTGGAGACCCTGGTGGTGCGCAAGGTGAGCCGCCTCACCTTCTTCCGCCTGATCGGGGAATACGGCAAGGGCCGGTACGCCAAATACCCCGACCTGATCCAGTACGACCAGGGGGACGGGGTCACCGTCCGCAGCCCCCAGGAGCTGGTGGCGGCGGTGGACGGCGAGATACTGCGCTCCCACGAGCTGAACATCCGGCTGTCGGACAAGAAGATGAATTTCTTCTATCCGGCGGGGCTGAACTACGAACCGAAGGTGTAAAAAGCAAAACCTCCCTGACGAAGCCAGGGAGCCGAATTGAACAGGAGCGACAGGGTCAAAAACCTTGCCGCTCCTGTTTTTTAGAGCCTGTCCCGAAATAAGCGGGGACAATGTCCCCAGCTTATTGCCTTTTACCAGGTCAATTCCAGATACAGATCCTTATACTGTTTTGCGGAGTTCTCCCAGGACAGGTCTTTATCCATATCCCGCTGTACCATTTCGTCCCAGCACCAGCGATTCTCAAAATAGAATGTCTTGGCCCTGTTGATGGCGTCCAGCAGCAGGCCGGCGTCGTAGCGGTCAAACGTAAACCCATTACCTGAATTGAAGTGCATATTGTAGGGCTCTACCGTATCCCTCAGACCACCGGTCTCCCGGACGATGGGAATCGTGCCGTAGTGCATAGCGATCAGCTGCGTCAGTCCGCAGGGCTCAAACTGGGACGGAACCAACAGAGCGTCCGCGCCCGCGTAAATCCTATGGGCCCGTGTCTCATCGTACATGATGTTGGAGCACACATTCCCCTTGTAGGCGCCTTCATAATACCGGAAAGAGTTTTCATATACCCAATCCCCGGTGCCCAGCACCACGATCTGCGTATGCTCATCCATGACCTGCGGAATGATGGCATTGAGCAGGTCCAATCCCTTCTGGTTTGTCAGCCGGGAAATCAGCCCGATCACAAATTTGTGGTCGTCCTGAACCAGCCCCAATTCCTCTTGGAGCCTGCGCTTGTTTTCCTTCTTCTTGTCCAGCACATTGGTGATGTTGTAATTGACGTGCAGCCTGGTATCCGTATCGGGATTCCAAATGTCGTAGTCGATGCCGTTCACAATGCCGCGCAGTTTGCTGGAGTGATACCGCAGATGGGCGTCCAGGCCCTCGCCGTAGTACGGGCTTTGGATCTCGCCCGCGTAGGTCTGGCTCACCGTCGTGATGACATTGGAGTAGGTCAGCCCGCCCTTCAGCATATTCGCGTCGGTCCAGTTGGTCGTTAAGGCGTCCTTGTTAAAGACATAATCCGGCAGCCCGGACCAGTAATGGATGGTCGGAATGTTGTAGATCCCCTGGAACCGGAGGTTGTGGATGGTCAGGATGGTCTTTGCGGTGGTCAGCTTCGTGTTGGCGAACAGGGTCCTCAGATAGACCGGAACCAGGGCGGCCTGCCAATCGTGGCAATGAATGATATTGGGAACCCAATCCATATAGTTCAGCGCCGCCAGGGCCGCTTTGGCAAAATAGCAGTATTTCGGAATGTCATCAATGAGATTGGTATATGGATTGCCGTTGCTGAAGAATTCCTCGTTGTCAATGAAATCATATACCACGCCGTCCCAGACATACTCCATGATACCCACATAGAAGGACCGGCCGTCCGCGCAGAGATCCATCTCAAAGGAGCCGCGGTAGATCATTTTCTCCTGGTACTCCCACGGGATACATTTGTACCGCGGAAGGATGACCTTCACATCGCAGTTCTGCTTCACCAGCGCCTTGGGGAGCGCGTACATCACGTCGCCCAGGCCCCCGGTCTTAACAAAGGGATAGCATTCCGAGCCGATAAACGCGACGCTTCTTCTGGGGGACATATAGACTTCCTGCGGCGCGGCTTCTTCCACAGGCATGGCTACATCCACAGGCTCTACCTCCGAAGGTTCTTCCACGACCACTTCCACAAGCTCCGCAGCCTTAGGTTCCTCCGCTGCCGCTTCCACGGGCTCTGCCGCCGAAGGTTCCTCCACGGCCGCTTCCACAGGCTCTGTCGCCGAAGGTTCCTCCACGGCCGCTTCCACAGGCTCCGCAGCCTTAGGTTCTTCCGCGACCGCTTCCACAGGCTCTGCAGCCTTAGGTTCTTCCGTGACCGCTTCCACAGGCTCTATAGCCTTAGGTTCTTCCGTGACCGCTTCCACAGGCTCTATAGCCGTAGGTTCTTCCGCTGCCGCTTCCACAGGTTCTATAGCCTTAGGTTCCTCCGCGGCCGCTTCCTTGTGCGCCGTCTCCGGCAGTCCTTTCTGGACTGCCTTTTTGCGCTTTGCCTTTGGCGGAGCCTCAACGATCACTTCCGCGGCGTTGGGGTCTTGTGCTTTGATCTCCTCGATCGGCTCCTCCACCTTGCTCTTTTTGGCAGCCTGAGTCTTGCGCTTTGCCGCGGCTGCTGTCGCTGGGGTTTTACTCTTTCTGCCGGTTTTCGCGGTATCCTTTTTTACCATTTTGTATCACCTCGTATAATAAATCGTCAAACTTTGTTTGTTCGCCTATGCTTTGATCAGGGTACATCCAGTCTCTATCCAGTATTATACATTAAATCATCATGTATCATCCCCATTAAAATTTCTCTTTCCCAGCTCCGACCTCAAAATAGTACTTAGGATCCATCTTCACATAGAAGGCGTGGCCCAGAGTGATGGCAGCGCACAGCCCATCCGGCTTCAGGGGTTTATTCAAATACCGCCGGACGCTGTGCCACGCTTGGATCGCTTCCGATTCTGTCATGTATATTGCCTCCAATCGCTGAGCGAAATTATTATAACACACTTGCGTATCAAAGGGAATCGAAGCGGATACTTTTTTATGCCTCTTATCCCGGGCGTCGGGCCTGTGGTATGACGAAAGCACAGATCAGAACTATGGAGGTCTCGGGATGAATACGATTGACAAGCTATTTCGTTGCGGTTACACTGGACTCGGCAGAGCGTAAGCAGCAAAGGAGCGAATTTCATGAAAAAAGTGATCGGTACAATGATTGCATCCATCTTGATCGCGGTGTGTTTTGCTGGATGCGGTCAGCGGCTGGAAATCCCGGATTACTCCGATAGGGGAAATTGGGCGTATTATGAAACAGAAAATTGTCAAAAAGCGGTCGATGTATTTTTCGTCTGCCCGACAGTCTATGGCGGCTCGGAATCCCAGTATAATATGAGCCTTTCCGATTCAGAAAGCAAGGCATCTTTTTTGGGCGCGATCAACATGGAAAAAGGGATCTATGATGCAGACGGCCGATTTTTTGCGCCATATTATCGGCAGGCCGGACTGCAAGTGTATACGATGCCGGTCAAAGACCAGGAAACATATTTGAAGGCTGCTTATTTGGATGTGAAGGCCGCGTTTGAGTATTACATGGAGCATTGCAATGATGGGCGTCCCATTGTCCTGGCCGGTTTTTCCCAAGGGGCGGATCATTGCATCCGCCTGATGAAGGACTGCTTTGCGGATGAGGAGACACGAGAGCTGCTGGTGGCCTGCTATGCCATTGGCTGGAGGCTGACAGAGGGGGAAATCGAGGAATATCCCCATTTGAAGTTTGCGCAGGGCGAGCAGGACACCGGTGTGATCGTGTCGTTCAACAGTGAGTCGGAGCAAATCGACGATTCTCTGATGATCCCCAGCGGAACAAAAACGCTGGCTATCAATCCACTGAATTGGAAATGTGATGGAACCATCGCATACCGGGAGCAGAATATGGGGGCTTGCTTTACCGATTATGAGGGAAATATGATACGGGAAGTTCCGCATTTTACCGGTGCGTACATCGACATGGAGCGGGGAGCGCTGAAGCTGCCGGACGTTGCCCCGGAAGACTATCCGGCGGGGCTGTCCATTTTTGAGGATGGCGTATACCACATATACGATTATCAATTCTTTTACAGGAATCTCCAGGAAAACGTGCAGGTGAGAATTAAGGCATTTATGGATTGAGATTAGGTTGCCGCGTTGATCCGTAAAATTACATTTACAATCGGCCAAAACCGTGGTATTATATAAAGTTGTTGGAGTTTTTTCCACATAAATGACATGAAAACGAGGAGTGTTCCTTTATGAGCCGTATGGTCGGTACCGTATCCCGGGGCATCCGCACCCCCATCATCCGCAGTGGGGACGATCTGGTGGAGATCGTAACCGCTTCCCTGCTGGAGGCCGCCGCCGAAGATGGCTTTGCCCTCCGTGACCGGGACATTGTGGCCATGACTGAGGCCATCGTGGCCCGGGCCCAGGGCAACTACGCCACCGTGGACGACATCGCCGACGACGTCCGGGCCAAGCTGGGCGGGGAGACGGTAGGCGTCATTTTCCCCATCCTCAGCCGCAACCGCTTTGCCATCTGCCTGCGGGGTATTGCCAAGGGGGCCAAAAAGATCGTCCTTATGCTCAGCTACCCCTCCGACGAGGTGGGCAACCACCTCATCAGCCTGAACAACCTGGACGAGAAGGGGGTCGATCCCTACAAAGATGTGCTCACCTTGGCGCAGTACCGGGAGCTGTTCGGCTATGAGAAGCACCCCTTTACCGGCGTGGACTATGTGGCCTACTACCAGGAGCTCATCGAGGGCTGCGGAGCCGAGGTGGAAATCATCTTCGCCAACGACCCCCGGGCCATCCTGCCCTACACCAAGAATGTGCTGTGCTGCGACATCCACACCAGAGCGCGCACCAAGCGGCTGTTGAAGGCCGCCGGCGCCGAAAAGGTGTTCGGTCTGGACGAGATTTTGAACGCCCCCGTCAATGGCAGCGGGTATAACGAGAGCTACGGCTTGCTGGGTTCCAACAAGTCCACTGAGGAACAGGTGAAGTTGTTCCCCCGGGACTGCCAGGGGTTGGTGGAGGCCATCCAGAAGAAGCTGCTGGAGAAAACCGGCAAGCATGTGGAGGTCATGGTCTACGGCGACGGCGCCTTTAAAGACCCGGTGGGCAAGATCTGGGAGCTGGCCGACCCGGTGGTCTCCCCCGCCTACACCGCCGGCCTGGAGGGCACCCCCAATGAGCTGAAGCTGAAATACCTGGCCGACAACGACTTTGCCCATCTGTCCGGCGACGCGCTGAAGGAGGCCATCAAGGATCGCATCCACAAGAAGGACGGGGATCTGGTGGGACAGATGGTGTCGGAGGGCACCACCCCCCGCCGCCTCACCGACCTGATCGGTTCCCTGTGCGATTTGACCTCCGATTCCGGCGACAAGGGCACCCCAGTGGTCTTTATCCAGGGGTATTTCGACAACTATACCACAGAGTAAAAATGCTGTCGGGTGAAACCCAGCAGGCCATCACCGGATAGACCAGCAGCTGAACGCACAAGCGCGGCCCAACACTTTTTCTCCATACGCATCTATTTGAAAATCAGGTTCAGCGCCTGTGTCAGATCGTCCACAGTCTCTACATCGTCATGCTCTTGCCTGTGTCCCCGGAGGAGCAGCACCGGCCTGATCCCCGCGCTTCGCGCTCCGACCACATCGGTGTCATAGGAGTCCCCGATGTGGACGACCTCCTCTGCCGCGCAGCCGCTAAGCCGCAGAGCCTCGTCAAAGATCTCCCGGTGAGGCTTGTAAGCCCGGACGGTGTCACCGCTGACCACCCCCGCAACCTTCAATCCGTTGCGGCGCAGGGCCTGCTCCATGTAGGGCAGGCCATTGTTGGTGATGATATAGATGGGAGCTGGGCACTGGTCGAAAAAGACAGGAGCGTCCGGGAACACTGGGGCGTTGACCCAGTGGCTGCGGATCAGCCCGACCAGCGCGGCGCGGTCATCCGCCAACCCGATCTGTTCCTCCGCGTCTGAAATGATCCGCTCCACGATCTCATCCTCGGTGAGATACCCATCCAAGTAGCTGTCCGCCTCATAGCGGCGGCGGGTGTCCAGAATAAACTTCTGGATCTGCCTGGGGTCGTGGAGGACGCTGTGCTTGCAGAAGCGCCCCACAATCTCCGCCATCTCCGGGCTGTGCTCGTTCACCGTCGTCCCCATATAGTCAATAAAAACTGCTTTGATCATCCCAATACCTCTTTCTGGACATTTTTCATTTCCTATGATAGCATAAGGAAAAAGCTGGCGCAAGGAGCGGGTCGCGGATGATGGAATATTTCTGGTACATACTGGCCTCGGCGTTGGCCGGGGTGGGCACGGGGCTGGTGGGACTGTCTGCGGCGACGGTGATGGTACCCATGCTCATCGTGCTGTGTCCCTCCTTCTCCGGGGAGACGGGGGCTTACCAGGCCACCGCCATCGCCCTGGCTTCTGATATTTTGGGTTCCGCAGTTACCGCCGCCACCTATATCAAGCACAGGAACATCGACCTGCGCCGGGGATGGATCATGCTGGCGTGCATCATCGGGATGTGTACCGTGGGCAGCTTCGCCGCGTGGAGGGCCGGGAACGTAGTGCTGGGCGGCTTCACCCTCATCCTGACCTTCTGTATCGGTATCCGTTTTCTGGTGAAGCCCACCACAGAGCGGGAGGAGCCCCAGGCCAAAGGCGCGAGGCTGGACTGGAAAGGCGTTGCAGTGTCCCTGTTTTTTGGGCTGACCATCGGCTTTGGAACGGGCTTCGTGGGCTCCGGCGGGGGCATGATGATGCTGGTGGTGTTTACCGCATTCCTGGGGATGGAGCTGAAGCCCGCCGTGGGCACCAGTACCTTCATCATGACCTTCACCGCCCTCATCGCCTCGGTGAGCCATATCCTGATCCACCCAGCCATCCTGCTGGAGCGTTGGCCGGTGCTGCTCCCGTGCATGGCGGTGGCTACGGCGGCGTCTCTGGTTTCCGCCCGCTTTGCCAACCGGGTGGATAATCGCACGGTTGGCCTGGTCACCGGCGTGGTGCTGACGGTACTGGGGGCGGCGCTCATCCTGCTGCACTACTGGGACTTGATCTCCGCCCAGCCGCTGGCGCTGTCCACCCTGCGGTGCTTTGGGGAATACCTGCTGTTCATCATTCCCGCGGCGGCGCTGCTGCTGATCCTGCACTTCGCGTTGGACATACCCCGGGTGGTGTTCCGCAAGCTTCTTCACCTGCCCGCGTTCTGCTCGGCGGCGGTAATCGTGTGGCGGGCGGACTCGTGGCAGGCGGCCAGCCTGACGCTGGTGCTGTTCGCCGCCATCGTGTACCCGGTGCTGTGCCTGGCCCAGCGGTGGGAGGGCTACGACAGCCTGCTCGTCCAGAAAGCGCCGGGGGAGATCAAAAAGAGCCTGCTTTTGCTGTTCCTGTGCGATGCCGCGCTGGTAGCCCTGTGCTGGGGAGCGTTTGACCTGCCCTGGGCGGCGGTAGCCGCCATCCTCATGTGGGGCAGCGGAGACGGCGCGGCAGCGCTGGTGGGCCACAGGTTTGGCAAACATCATGTGCGCCTGCCTCTGGCCGACCCGAAAAAGACCTGGGAGGGTTCCGCCGCCATGGCAGGGGTGTCCACGGCGGTGGGGACTGTGACGATGGTGATTCTGACGGCCATGCCCTGGTGGCGGTGTCTGCTGATGGCGGTGGCCGCGTCTGTTTTTGGGGCGTACACGGAGCTCATCTCCCGGAATGGGGACGATACGGTGACAGTTCCGGTGGTGAATGCGGCGGTGCTGCTGGTACTGCATGTTCTGTTGGGAAAATAGAGGGCCGGAGCGGTGATCCCGCTCCGGCCCTTGCTCCAAAGTTTTTCCGCATGATGTGTCCTTCCGCTATCGAATGAAGTTGGTGACCTGGCGTGGTTCCTGCGCCGGCAGGCCGTACTTCTCCTTGCCCAGGGCAATGCTTTTCATCAGGAACGTCATGTTCCGGGCCAGGGCGCGCATGGTCTGGAGTCCCTCCGCGTCCTGGGCGGCCTCCCCGGGCAGCCTGCCGTGGACGCTGTTCCAATACTGGCTGGAGGCCAGCGGCATCCCAGAGATGGTGAAAAACTTGTTCAGCTCGTCAAAAGTAGCGGACAGCCCGCCCCGGCGGGCCACCACCACGCTGGCCCCCACCTTCATGGTTTTGTCAAAGGGGGTGCTGTAGAACAGGCGGGTGAGCAGGGCCACCAGGGTGGCGTTGGCCGAGGCGTAGTACACCGGGCTGCCTACCACCAGGCCGTCGCTGGCCTCGAATTTGGGGGCCAGCTCGTTGACGATGTCATCAAATACGCATTTGCCCAGCTTGGCACAGCCGCCGCAGGCCACACAACCGCGGATATCCCGGTTCCCCACCTGGATCAGTTCGGTTTCCACACCCTCCGCCTGGAAGGTCTGCTCCATCTCCCGCAAGGCGGTGGATGTGTTCCCCTGGGGACGGGGACTGCCGTTGAGCATCAAAACTTTCATATCAATCTGCCTCCTGTTATAAAATATTTTGGGAAAGGCCCTCACCATTCCCGTTTAATCTCGCGCTCCTCCACTTGGTAACGCTGGAGGAATTCCGCGAGATCCTTATCGTCGCGCAGCAGCATCAATTCCTCGAATCTGCCGCTGACCGGGTCTTTGAAGCCAGCCACCTGCTCGCCGGTGCAGATGCTGCATCGGATGATTGGGACTTTCCCGCTTTTGTCATAAGCGGACACAGCCGCTTTCTTCCGTCTGCCAAACATCACGGATTCCCCCTTAGACACGCTTCCAGAAGTCCTTGGCACCCAGCCAGCACATCCTGCCAGGTGGTTTCGAAGTCGTTCGTATACCACGGGTCGGCTTTGCGGGGGCCCCTTTGCGGCGGTCTGTAAAGTCCATCAACAGGTGCATTTTGCCGCCGGGATCGCCCCCACAGATAAGAACGCTCGTCATCGTTCACACGCTCCTGCAAATTTATGGTGAGGATCCGGTCATGGTTCAATGGATCACAGATTGAGCCAGACCAGCCCAACAAAAGGGCACCGCTTCATTACCAATCATATTGCATTCAGAATTCAGGCAGTGATGTTTGATTTTGTCATAGTCACAGTAATTGATCATCATGCACCCCAAGAATAACCGATGCGCTGTTTGAACGAGCCTCAAATATTATAACACACCGCGTTAGCGGTGTCGAGCAAATCAATCTATTGTGTTCAGGATGCGCTTGTTTCAATAGATTTTTGCGGAGAGCTGTGATATAATGCGGCACTGGAAAACCAAACCACGTCCCGGAGCGCGAATCCGCTGTTGGTAGATCTGGCCTCGGTGGGCTTCGTGGACCGCATCGGCTACCGGGCGTCCATGGTGCTGGCCCACACCCTGGCCGCACTGGGGCTTGCCCTGCTGGCCATCCTGCCCGAGCTGCTCCCCAGCCCCTTCGTGGGCATCCTGCTGTCGGTGTGCATCTATGCCGTGGGCGGCGGCCTGCTGGAAGTGTTCCCCATCCTGCTGTTGGCGGGGCTTTGGCTCAGCGGAAGGGCTGTGAAACCCGCCACAAAGGGTTGAAAACGGCGAAAAGATTTATTACTTTTGTAACATTTCCCCCCGAATTTTTGTAATGAAACGCCACTATTATAAGACTTGCAAGAGATGCTTTTCTTTTTCATTCTATCCTCCATCTTCAAAGGGCCGGAGCGGCGATTCCGCTCCGGCCCTCTTTCTGCGCCCAGGCTGTTATCTGCTTACGCAATTGATATAGTTCGTTTAAGCGGCTATAATATATATGGAAAATTTTAATATTCAGTTAATACTAATCGTGTGTTTATGTAAGACTGGTGGATTATACTGCTTTTATGATTAGGAATATTAAAAAATCATGTCTGATAAAGGAAGGTTGATATATGATGCGAAGATATTAAAGCAGCCGCATTGATAATGATTATTCACGGCGGATTTATGGAAATTGGTGGGGTGTGCTTATGGCAAACATTTTGATTGCGGATGATGAAAGAGAGATTGTCCGCTTACTGCGGATTTATATTGAAGCCAACAGCAATAAGGTTTTCGAGGCAAATGACGGGGAGACCGCTTTGCAGATTTTGAAAACGGAAAGCATTGATCTTGCGATTGTCGATATTATGATGCCCCGCAAAAACGGGTATGAAATCATCAAGCATATCCGCAAGAACAGCAATATGCCTATTCTGATCATATCCGCGAAGGTAGATCTGTCTGACCGTGTGTTTGGCATTGATTTAGGCGCGGATGATTACATTGCCAAGCCCTTTGAGCCGTTGGAGGTCGCGGCAAAGGTCCGTGCCGCCCTGCGCCGGGTGGGGGTGCAGGGTGATAGCCTGAAGGAAAAGAGCAGGATCGAGGTCGGTTCCCTTGTGCTGGATTGTGACGAGTGCGTGGCAGTCTGTGATGGAGTGACAATGGAACTGACCAAAGCGGAGTACAAGGTGTTGGAACTGTTGATGCGGCAGCCCCGCAGGGTGTTCACCAAAGAACAAATTTATGAATACGCATGGGAGAATGGACAGGCTGTTGATGATAATGCCATCCGCGTCATTATCAGCCGCCTGCGTGACAAAATCGGAAGCGATACCATCAAGACCATTCGAGGCCTTGGGTACAGATTGGAGCCCCATGGATAAGCTGAAGAAAAAGATCATTAAATACTTTGTATTATTTGCTTGCTGCCTTTCAGTCGTTGAAGCACTATGGGAGGGAACACTGAGCGGTATTCTTTTTTCGATGCTGGGAAGCAGAGAGCCTCCCCTCCTTTTTGTGCCGGTTATGTTTCTGGTGGAATGTTCAGTCTTTATTGTGTTTGCGTATTTATTTTACCATTTCGTAAGTAAAGCCATTGCCGCGGAAAGCAAACGGCAGATCGGCAAGAGAAATATGCAGTATTCCCAGATCTGCCATGATCTGAAAACGCCGATGACCTCGGTGCAGGGCTTTGCGGCGGCTCTGCGGGACGGGAAGATCAGGCCGGAGGAACAAGACGAGATATTTCAGATCATTTACAGCAAAAGCTGCTACATGAATGAACTGGTGGAAAGCCTGTTTGCCTATTCCAAGCTGGACACAGATGATTATCAGCTATCTCGCAAAAAGTTGGATATATGCTCCCTGGTGCGTAATCTTGTCGCCATGAACTATAACGAGTTTGATGAAAGGGATATGGAATTGCATCTCGATATCCCAGACGATCCGTTGTTCTGCTATGCGGACGAAAAGGAACTGAAGCGTGGTATCAGCAATCTGATCATCAATACCTACAAGCATAATCCGAATAGGACAAAGGCGCTGATCCAGGTCTATTGCCATAAAAAAGATGCCTATGTGGTCGTGGCGGACAACGGTAATCCGATACCGCCGGAGCAGGAGCGTTTCATCTTTGAACCGTTTATGTGTGGGGATGAGGCAAGAACCAGCGGCAATGGGAGCGGCCTTGGACTTGCGATCTCGCAGATCATCGTGAGAAAGCATGGCGGGGATCTGTATATTTCAAAGGATATCGATGGCTGCACCAAAGGGTTTGTGATAAAGCTGCCGGTCAAGGTGTCGTCATGACATATTGGAGAAAAACATGAAAATAGAATGGATACGCTGCCCTGTCTGCGGGGGCAAAACAAGATTGCGGATACGGGAAAATACAGAACTGAAAAACTTCCCACTCTACTGTCCGAAGTGCAGGCAGGAAAGTCTGATTGAAGCAAAGAATTTTCATATAACAGTTGTTACAGAGCCAGACGCATAGACGCAGAGCCGATGAACTTGTGAGCGATCACAGATCATCGGCTCTTTCTTTTTCGCAAGACGGTCCGCCGCAACAATACCAGCGGCGTGCCCGGCGTGGAGTGGTGGATGTCCAAACAGCGGTGGCGCGCGTCCATCTGCTTCAAGGGCAGGCGGCCGATCCTAAATCCATGGAAAGGGGGGAGCGTCATGAAAAACGCGGCTGAGCCCTGGCAATGGCCCGCCGTCGGGCGCGCCGATGGCGGCGGGGTGACAGGGGACCGGCGCGTCGGCAAACCATTGGAAACGATGGGACGCAAAGCCAGGGGCTCAGGTCGTCCTCTAGGGCCCCCGCGCGAGCCCAACGAAGTGGGTCGCGTGGGGAGAGGAGGAGCAAGGGAGCGAAACGGATGCCCGCCGAAAGGCGGGCGGAGTGGAGCGGACTTTGCGACGACGAGTTCGACCGGCTGCACGCAAACCACGGGAAACCGTGCGACGCAAAGCCAGAGGCTAAGGGGCGGTACGGCTTAAGTGCCGCGCTATGCCCGTTCGGCTGCCGGACCCTTTGCGTCCGAAATATGCAAAGAAAGGAAGAAAAACATGAAGAAACTGAACAAGATCCTGTCCGTTGTGCTGTCCCTGACGCTGTGCGCCGGGCTTGTCGCGCCGGCATTGGCCGTCACCTACGACATCGGCAACGGCGATGTCCATGTGGAAAAAGACAAGGACGGCGTGTACAGCTACCAGGGCAAAAAAGCCGAGGCGGAGATCTCCCGGGATACGGACATCACCGTCACCGGCACCAGCGTTCACAAGGCCGCGGAGAAAGACGAGGATGGGAACGTGGTCGAGCCCGAGGTCACGGGGCACACCATCAGTGTGGCGAACGGCGTCACCGACACCACCATCACCCTGAAGGGCGTCTACATCGATGTCAGCGCTACGGGCATTAATATCGCGGGCAAGTGTGCGTTCAATATCCAAGGCGAATCCACCGACGTGACCGTGGAGCTGGACGGCGAGAACACCCTGAGAAGCGCCCAGTCAAGCAGCGGCCTGGGGGTGAACCAAGGCGCCTCCGTCACCATCCGGGACGGGGATGAAGACGGCATTGGCAGCCTGACGGCCGAAGGCGGCTTGTATGGTGCCGGCATCGGCGGCGGAAAGACCGGCGATATCACCATCGAGGGCGGTAATGTGACGGCCAAGGGCGGCACCTATGGCACTGGCATCGGCGGCAGCAACGGCGGAAAGGTCGGCAATATCACCATCACGGGCGATGGCACCACCGTGACGGCCCGCGGCAGCGGCAGCGCCGCCATCGGCGGCGGCCGCAACGGCGGGACGGTCGAAAGTATCACCATCACGGGCGGCAGCACCGTGACGGCCACGAACCCCTCTCAGGGCGCCGGCATCGGCGGCGGGTTTGCCGGATCGGCCGGCGACATCACCATCTCGGGTGAAGGCACCACCGTGACGGCCACAGGCGGTGAGAACGCCGCCGGCATCGGAGGCGGCAGCTTCGGATCGGTTGGCAATATCATCATCGAGGGCGGCAGCACTGTGACAGCCACAGCCACAGGCAGCGGCGGCGCCGGCATCGGCAGCGGCCGTAAAGGGACGGCCGGCGATATCACCATCAAGGGTAACGGCACCACCGTGACGGCCACAGGCGGCGCGGGCGCCGCCGGCATCGGCGCAGGCAATGGCGGCGGTGCTTTCGGCGCGGTCAGGATCACCGGCGGCGACATCGTGGCCCGATCCGGCTATCAGGCTTCTGCCATCGGCAACGGAGACAGCGGAACAGGCGGCACCATTGCCATTCAGGGCGTGAACAGCCTGATCGCGCTGGGCGACTACTACTTTGCTGTTGATACCCGCAGCGACACGGACGGCGTTGAACAGACCATCCTGAACGGCAGGTTCCTGGAGGAGATCGGCGCAACCGACAGCAACGGCCTGACCAAGGTGGAGGAGATCGAGTTTGTGATCGTCAACGCCCAGGGCGAGACGGTCAAGACCTTTACCCTGAAGCCCCGGGTCAGTACCAATATGTACGACTCCTTCGCGGTAAACCTGGCTGAGGGCGGTACCTACTACGTGTTCCCCAAGAGCGCGGAAAGCTATGGCGGTTCCCTTACCGGTTACGGGACCGACGGCAAACAGGTGGCGTGTGTTATTGAGGAGAATGATATGCTCAACGCTGACCTAATGCAGTTCCCGTCCTTTGAGGTAAGCTACCGCTTTGTCAGCGGCACCGAGGGCCAGGAGCTGCCCGAAAGCGTTACCGCCATCGCCCCCGCCAGCGAGAGCGGCAAAAAAGTGACCATGGATCAGATGAATGAGCTGATTTCCGCCACCCAGACGTATGCGGATGTTGCAGCCAGGAACGGCACCTGGCACTTTGAGAGCTGGACTGGCAGCAAGGAAGCCGTCGACGAGAACGGTATGCTGACGGATGTGGAACTGGTGGGCACCTGGACGTTCACGCCCGCTCCCGTGACCGACCCCACCGTGGAGATCGACGGCGTGGACGTCCCCCTGGCGGGCCTGTTCACCCGGGCCGACGCCATCGGCTACCTGTGGCAGCAGGCCGGCAGCCCCGAGTGGGAGCTGTCTACCTTTGAGGATGTGCCTGAGGACCACCAGTGGGCGGTCGCCATCGGCTGGGCCCAGGACATGGGCATCGCCCTGCCTGACCTGGACGGCAACTTCCGCCCCGACGACCTGGTGGAGCGCAGCGTGGCCGACATCGCGCTCAAACCCGAGGGCGAGCTGGAGCAGTTCCTGAACCGCTACGCGGTGTACGCCGGAATCGAGCTGGACGAGGATGAGCTGTTCATCGAGCTGGCCGGCGCCCCGGACGACGTCATCATGGGCGAGGAAGCCCAGGTCATCTTTGACGATTTCTTCGCCAAGCTGGAGACGGCCCTGGCCCAGGCGGCGTAAGCCGGCTCCGCGCCCAAAACAAAAACCCAAGCAAGAGGCCCCGGGGGTCAATCCTCCGGGGCCTTTTTGGGCGGAGCAGCCTGCGGCGCGCTTCTGATCGCCGCGTTTTGTGATGCTCCGAACGATCATTCAGATGAGAGCGATCATCTCCATGTGCACATGATGGCGTGGTCCAGTCCGGGGAGAGAGGGCTGGATCAGGACGGCATCCGCGCCATCCGCTCCCGGCTGACCAACCAGATCCTTCAACAGGAGGCGAGCCAATGAAACGGCACAGAAAGCTGTGAAAATATTTTATTGTCTGCTGGAATGGTTTTTGCGGAGGCTGAGG
The DNA here is from genome assembly GCA_029067025.1 of Oscillospiraceae bacterium. GTDB lineage: Bacteria > Bacillota > Clostridia > Oscillospirales > Oscillospiraceae > Enterenecus. The sequence continues at coordinate 28,236 of JAIEFH010000041.1, forward strand.
GGAAACCGGTAGGCGTGTGCGTTCGAGACGGGCCAGTTTGGAAAAACAGCTTCCAAAAAGCAAAATTTCAAGGCCCTCGGATCTCTCCATCCGAGGGCCTTGGATGTGTTGAAAACACTGGCTTTGCGGTCGATATAGCATTTTCATTACAGTAAGTCTGTGCAAGCCTTAGCAGTTCCGGTGTTGCGATTTGGAGGACCCGTTCCTTATTGCCTTTTCCATTAACTAACAAGCGAAGCTCGTCATTCTCGAGCAAGAACGTCTCTTTTGACAATGCACACAACTCCGATACCCGCAGGCCGGTACTGAATAGTAGCTCCAGCACCACAATATCCCGCAGGACATCTCGACGGTTCGGGGTATAGGCAGCATACGCGCTTTGTAAGAGGTCGTGGACGATTTGGTTGGGGATGATTCGCGGAAGCTGCTTGGGAGACTGAATTCGAATATATAGTTTATTCTGTTGTGAACTGTCCATGATTCAAGCAAAGATTCGAAATGTTATTGCTAGCATGTTTTGTCTGATCTGGTCACCCCTACAAGAATACCTAGACTCCTATAACCATAGAAGATCACACGGCGGCATTGGGGGTCAAACTCCAGCTCAGGCCGAAGAAACATATTACAAAAATAAAGCACAGCCAGCGCTTCTGCTTGTTGACTGCGTTCCTTTTGCGGGTATAAATAATGTGTGACTGACTTTGAAATGCTAATCAACATTCCAAAAAATCGGCCACACATCAGAAGCCCGAAGGTCACAGTTTTCGGAGAAAGGAGCACAATCAAAATGGAGAACAATTTTGAGCAATATGGGATGCTGCTGGAAAGTGCATCCGAGACAGCGGAAGCCTGCCTGGACATGGAGAGCGGTGCATTTTTCCTGGCCTGGGCCGGAGAACTGATTCAGGATCTGGGGGGCAAAGGTTACTGCCGAAGCGCCCGTTTGGCAGCTCAAAAACTGTGCGAAGCGGTTGGCGTTGACTGGGTGTGGACGGAATGCGATGAGTTGGAGCTGCCGGAAAAACAGGCGTGGTTGAGTTTGTTCACTGAGGCTTTAATGGATCACGTAATAACAGCTGCATAAGTAGTTTTAGGGCTGCTCTCTACCCAATATTAAAATTTTTCGTTCCCAGCATCGCGCGTAGTGCAATGCTGGGGTATAACTTAGCTAGGAGCAGTAAGAAGAAAACGGCTCTATGCAAGATAAAAGCAGTGGATTTTTGGTGCAGACTGTGGTAGAATGCAAATATAGAGATAGGAGAGTTGCTGATATGGAGACGAATACCCCCCATCGCAGAGGATCTGCACATCACTGACGACAACGCTAAACTTGACATCTCCTGTAAGCGGCTTTTGTCTGAGAAAAGTATTCTGGCCTGGATCATGAAAAGCCGCCTGGAGGAATACCGTAACTGTGATGTGAGAGACATTGCGGAACAGTATATCGAGGGACAGCCTGAAGTGGGCGTGGTGCCTGTTGCGCCGGACGAGACCAACGCGGCAAGGATTCGGGGCCTCCAAAATGAGGACTCCTCTCTTACAGAAGGAACCGTAACCTATGATATCCGCTTTCTGGCGTTGGCTCCAGTCTCCGGCGAACTAATCCAGATGATTGTAAATGTGGAGGCGCAGAACCGCTTTGACCCTGGCTATCCGCTGATTAAGCGGGGCATATACTATTGCAGCCGGATGATCTCCGCGCAGTATGGAACGGAATTCACCCATGCCCAATATCAGAAGATTAAGAAGGTCTACAGTATCTGGGTATGTATGGCTCCACCGGAGGAACGGCGCAATAGTATCACCCGATACCGGCTGGTAGAAGAAAATCTGATCGGTACTGTACAGGAACAGACCAGAGATTATGACCTGCTGAGTGTGGTCATGTTGTGCTTGGGCGGCGCTGACGGAGAAAACTATGACGGGATCCTGAAGCTGCTGGATGTACTTCTCTCCTCAGAGGCTGGAGAAGCGGAAAAGAAACGGATACTTCAGAATGATTTTGATATTCCTATGACGCAGACACTGGAATTGGAGGTGCAGGCTATGTGCAATTTGAGTCAGGGTGTAGAAGAAAGGGGCCGTGTCAAGGGCCGCGCCGAGGAACGGCTATCCGCAATCCGGAATCTCATGGCCAGCATGGGTTGGTCAGTAGAGCAGGCTATGGACGCTCTGCGGGTGCCGGAGGCGGAGCGTCAGAAGTATGCCATTTTGCTCCAGGAGCAGTAAAAAAGAATGTTCATGTAGAGAGCCGAAGGGGCGGATCGAGACCTATACTGTTTATCGCCCATGGGCAGTCAAAATCCCGGCTGTCCATGGGCGATTTTTACATTATCCCCGGAGATCGAAGGTCTTTAAGCCAGCAAACCCGCAGTTAAGCCGTTGACTTGTGCGTCGATTGTGCTGTTCAAAGTCCCGTGCTCTATAATCTATCTTTGATGGCAAAAAGGAGATGCCGATTTTCTCGAATCGTCTTTTTAACAGCCAAGACCACTTCCAATAGGATGCGCTTCTCGTACTCGCTGCAGTCATAGATGATTGCAGAAAACTCATGGTTGGACACCTTGATCGTATTCTCGATACTGTCCATCAGGAGTTCGTCGGCGGAAACCTGGAGCGCATTTGCAACGGACACGAAAGTGTCAAGGCTCATGCATTTCAGTCCGCCCTCAATGTAGCTAACGTAGGTCGGAGATCGATTTATGCTCTCCGATAGTTTCTGTTGAGAGAGTCCGCGGTGCTTTCTGATCTCTCCAACCCGTTTGCCGATTTGAACAAGGTTAAGTGCCATAATAAAACCTCCAAAATAATTTGTCGGTTCAATCATAGCGTGAAGGCAATATATTCGTTTTGACGTGATATAAAAACAACCCGCAGGCAATAAGCGATCCATGCACTCCCCAAAACCAACAACGATTTTTAACAGGCTAGCCGCTATGTCTGGCCTGTTTTTTCGCTTTTCATAAACTGAGAGTCATTGCCATGACCCTCGGTTTATTCTATTTTTCGTCTCCAATCGATATAATACTGCTATCATGATGCCGCACTGGAGGTGCAAGCAGTGTCCGAAGAGCATGAGGTGTTCAACAAACTTGCCGAGGCTGAAATTACCCCAGATTTCTCAGGTCCCTTTATAGAGAACTACGAGGTGGATCAGCAGCTTGTTGAGCATAAGGCGTGGCTCAAAACCATCCGACATGAACAGCCAAGTCCAAAGCTCCACTTTCGTGTCGGCATCTATATCCGCTATTACAACCAGACGAAACACGTCAACTATCTTGAATACCACATACGACAGTACAAAGACACGATGGCGCTCTGCCCGAATTGGGAACTCGTGGATTTTTATATCGATGAAGGTTCCTCGGTACCGAATATGGAAAGCGCCAAGGAGTGGTGCAGGCTACTGAGCGATTGCTTCGGCGGTAAGGTCGATTTGATCATTACGCAGAAGGTTTCCAATGTCTCGAAAAAGCATTATGAGATCACGATTCTTGCCAGAGTGCTGGCCGCCTTGGACAAACCGGTCGGGATTTATTTTGTGTCTGAAAATATCTTTACGCTTGCTTCCTATTATCAGCACGATATGCGAGATAAGGTATTCTTTCCTTCTGAGAATTGGAAGGTGCTGCCCGATGACAAAGCGGAAGAACAACTTCTTCTGTCAGGCGGTGATTTTGATGCTTGATACTGAGAGCAAACGGCGCAAAGAACATCAGAAAGAGAAAGTCAAAAAAAGGTATAACGTAACAATTGATCCCGAGAATTATCTGTTTATTCCCGCAAAAAAGCAAGCGGATTACTACGATAACGATGTGAATCAGCGGATTGCCATCTATGTCCGTGTCTCAACTGACGATGTCAGGCAGACCACTTCGTATGAATTACAGAAGAAGTACTATGAAGAATTCGTCACCCGACACCCCAATTGGACGCTGGTCAAGATCTACGCCGATGAGGGAATCAGCGGAACTTCTCTTAAGCACAGAGACGAATTCAACCGAATGATTGCTGACTGCAGGTCTGGCAAGATTGATATGATCATCACGAAGAGCGTTTCCCGTTTTGCGAGAAACGTGGAGGATTTTATTGGCACAGTCAGAAGCCTTGCTGAACTCAGGCCCCGTGTTGGCGTTTTCTTTGAGTCTGAGGCGATTTTCTCGCTGAATGATGATTCTCAAATGGCACTCACTTTCCAGGCAACAATGGCTGAAGAGGAATCCCACACCCGAAGCCGGAGCATGGAGACATCTTTGCGGATGAGACTTGACCACGGTATTCCGCTCACGCCGAAGTTGTTCGGATATACGCACGATGAGGAAGGCAAATTGCAAGTCAATCCGAACGAAGCGCCGACTGTCAAGCTCATGTTCTATATGTACCTTTATGGATACTCAACACAACAGATCGCGGATACCCTTATAGAGCGGGAACGCCGATCATACTTTGGTAAGCTTTGCTGGACTGCAAGCGGGGTCGTGTCGGTTCTCCGCAATGAACGGCACTGCGGAGATGTGCTTACCCGAAAGACCTATACAGAAAATTATCGCACTCATCGCACCCTGAAAAATTACGGCGAGAAACCCCAGAGCTGGTACTTCAATCATCACGCTGCGATCGTTTCCCGTGACGACTTCAACGCCGTTCAGCGGATGTTGGATAACGCAAAGTATGGCAACAAGTCTATCCTTCCAGAACTTAGAGTCATAGATAGCGGAATCCTAAAAGGGTTTGTATCAATCAATCCCCGTTGGGCAGGTTTCAAAGAAGCAGACTACATGGGTGCTTCACGCAGTGTTTACGCCGAGCTTGGCGAAGATGCGACTGTCTCGCCTGAACCGGAGGAAATTACATTCTCGGTCACAGCCGGCGATTTTGATCTGCGTGGATTTGAGATCACACGCACGGAGTTTTTGGGAACGTCCAGCAATCCTTTTGTGACGTTTGCTGACCGAACAATCAAGTTCAGCGCAGAATGTATTAAAAAATTCGCCGCTAAGAACTATGTTGAGCTCCTGATAAATCCTGTGGAAATGAAATTTGCGGTCAGGCCGACCAACCCTGCCAACCGAAACGGAGTTCTTATCTCCAAAACCTATGAGGGGAAACAAAAGCCGAGGGAAATTCCGTCCGCGGCCTTCAGTGCTACGGTTTTCTCTCTGTTCGGGTGGAGTACCGGCTGCAAATATCGGATGCTCGGCGTACTCTGTGAAGGTGAAGGCGAGTTTGCCTATATTTTTGATGTGAAAGACTCCGAAGCATTCTTTAAGTCATATATCCTTCCCACAAGGAATTCGGATGAAGCCGAAGTAAGCACTGTCCAACCGCTTACCTCCATTGGGAAACACATCCGTGCGATTCCAGCTCAATGGACAAGCACTTTTGGGAAGGAATTCTATTTACACGAACAGCCTCTTTCCGCGCTTGCAAGTATGACAAAATCAGATTGGGAACTGCGCATGAAAGGGCAGCTTTTTGAAACGGGGAAAAAGCTGAACGTGACAGGTTTTGATGAACTGAAGCGGTATATCATGAGTGAATTGGGTGGCGTTATGCCCCAGGAGGCAAGTAATGGATAAATGGAACGAAGAAAACCGCTTGGGGCGGCATTCCGTGGTAGTTTATCAAGCGGAGACGGGTACTCAAGAGGGTACTGATGCTCCGCTCCTTGAAAAAGGTGATGAAATCATTGACATGGGAGATGATTTCGATTTTGACGGGTTTCAGGTTGTGCGCAGAGAGTTCTTTGCGCATTTATCTGAACCGGCAGTCACATTTAACAACTGCAAGTTCTATGTGAACAGTGCCTGTTTGAACAAATTTCCTGACACAAATCATGTGCAAGTGCTTGTCAATCAGAATACCAGGATCATGGCGCTGCGCCCGTGTGCTGAAAATGCACGGGACTCTTTTGCCTGGTGCAGCGCGTCCAAAGGGAAAAGAAAGCCGAAGCAGACCACTTGCAAATTGTTCTTTGCAAAGATCGTCTCTATGATGGACTGGAATCCGGATTACCGGTATAAGCTGCTTGGAAGGTTGATTCATGCGAATGGCGAGTACATGATTGCTTTCGATCTTACCGCTACTGAGGTTTATCAGCGGACGCTTACCGAGGGAGCCAAACCCAAAAACTCGAGAACACCGGTCTTTCCTGCTGGATGGCAGGATCAGTTCGGTCTGCCGTACAAAGAGCACCAGCAGTCTATGCAGATCAATATCTTTGATGGGTATGCAATCTACTCAATCAAAGATTCGTCCCCATCCGGGCCGCCAGACACCGCTGAGCGGGAAGATACTGCACAACAGATGTCTCTTCATTAATTGCCAGTGGAGGTGTAACTGATGACCGAAGTCTTTAGTACCGCAGTTACAATGGCAGTCGACACAAAAAAATATGGCATCCGTATTCACAAAGTTTTGTTTCGTCAGCTTGGTGAGCCAAGACATATTCAACTTCTTGTGAATCCGGATGAAGGCGTTGTTGCGATTCGGACAGTCGAGAAAGAAATGTCCGGCGGTCAGACACATCGCATCATAGAGAAGCGTATGCAGTCGGAAAGCTCCTACGAGATATACAGCCGCCTCTTTATTCGAAAACTCCGCGAGGTGGAACCGAATATCGAAGACGGCTGTTCATACCGTTTGAGCGGTAGCATAATTCCACCTTTGAAAACCGCCGTTTTCTCTTTAAGAACGATGCAACGTATGGATCGTTAGGGGGCATTATGGAAGAAAAAAGTCTTAGGATTCTGAAAATAGATCCGCAATTCAAAAACCTGATCCGACCCCTTCGTAAGAGAGAATATCTGCAGTTGGAGGAAAACCTTCTTGCCGATGGCTGTCGTAATCCACTTATTGTCTGGAATGGATTCCTCGTTGACGGACATAACCGCTATGAGATTTGTACTCGACACCAAATTCCTTTTACAAGCATTGAAATGGACTTTGCTTGTCGGGAGGAGGCTGTTGCATGGATTTGCGCCAATCAGCTTGGTAGAAAGAACATATCCGAGGAGACTCGAAGGTTTCTTATTGGAAAACAGTATGAAGCTGAAAAGCTGGCGTCCAAAATCAAGAATCCAAGGGGATTGAATCAGTACTCAGCGGGCAAACCGAATTCTGAAGTGGCCCCCGTTCCAAAGGAGTATTCACGGCATCATGCAGCAGCAAGAATTGCAAAAGAGAACCGTATTTCCCGAGGGAGCGTAGAGAAATACGCCATCTATTCCAGAGCCATTGATGTCCTGACGGAGAAGGAACCGGAGATCGTTCCGAAAATACTTTCAGGGCAGTACAAAATCGCGCACAAAAATGTTGTGGAGCTCTCAAAACTGAGTCCGCATGAAATCAAAAAAGTCGAGCAAAAAATTCAGAAAATGCAGCAGCCCTTTGTCCAGTACAACAAAATACAAAATGTGATAAGCTCGGCCACAAAAGGCACAAAAGAGAACGTGATCGCTCCTTCCGTGAAGGATATGCCTGCATTCGATCCCGATGCCGATATAACGGGGCTTACATTGACCATTCCTTCCTGGTCAAGCTCCATTAACCGAGTCCGCATGAAAACCGATCTTTCAATCATCTCGCCTGCGGCACGGAATGGTCTTGTCCACGAATTGCACTCACTGATCAATTATATAAAAGAGTTGTTGTCCGCAATCGAGGAGGACTAAATGGAAGATTTTAGCTTGTTTGTCCCCAATGTTCACTTTGAAAAGATTCCAATTAAAAACCTGGTATCCAATCAGAAGTATCAGCGGAATCTATCTCAAAGCCATATTACAAGAGCAGCTGCCAATTTTGATCTGTATCAAATCAACCCAGTGAAGGTCAGCCGCCGTGGTGGAGTCAATTATGTATTTAACGGTCAACATACCATTGAGATCATGGCCCTGGTATCCGGTTCTCGTGACACTCCCGTATGGTGTATGATTTATGATGATCTTGTCTATGAGCATGAGGCAGATATCTTTGCCAATCAGCAAAAGTTTGTAAAACCGTTGCAGCCTTATGAAGTGTTCATGGCAAACATAGAGGCAGGTAACGACGACCAGCTTATTATCCGTGATCTCGTGGAATCGTATGGACTGTCTATCGGTATACGAAAGGCCCCATGCGTCATCTGTGCCGTCTCCACACTTGAATTGATATATCAAAAGTACGGTTATCATGTTCTGAGCCGTGTTCTACGCCTGTGTGTAGGCACCTGGGAGGGAGACATGAATTCCTTTTCGGCAAATATTATAAATGGCATTACAAAGTTGATTTCTGTGTTCGGTGATCAACTCAACGACGAGGTATTCAAGGAGAAAATCGGCGCCATCTCAATAAAGCAACTTGTTCGCACAGCCAAAGAGCGATGTGCCGGCTCTATGGGTTATGCTGAAGCCATGTTGATTGAATACAATGGGAAGAAGAAAAACCCTGCTCAGAGACTTTCCATCAACAAACTGCATGCACGTGAGTCATCTATTTTTTCGGGCCTGGAGGATTCTGTTCATATAGATGATGATTTAGATAGTGACAATAACATTGAGGAGCCCAATTCCTGAGTGAATCAGCGTCTCAATGTCATATCCGCCGCCGAAGATAGCCTTTTCCATGGAATAAGGTTTTCCTTAAAATATTGGCGCAACCTCATACAAAATACTTCAAAAACGGATTGGGATTTGAGTATAACATATATCGGCTTTTTTGCCGTCAGCATCGCACTTTGTGTGATGCTGACGGCAAAAGCAGTGATTCGATCCCATCTATCTCCATCAAAATGTGTCATAACCTGATGTTTTCAATAAAAACAAGAAGAAAATGAACAGGTTTCCAAAATAGGAGGTGTGATTTCGGAATTATGCTCTGGAGATGCAAATCTAGGCAACAGCCGTGGGTTTTAGAGGCACTCAACATCGAAAAATCGTGCCAGGGACTCGAACTCCCCCGCACTCAAACTGTCCCCAGTATGCTGAAACTCTGGCAGACTGCAGGCGGTTTTGCATTTTCCCGGCAGGCTGTTCCATTTGGTACTTATGCTTCGTCTGTGCGCCATTCCTTGGTGGTTGTGGTAATAGCTTTATCATCAGTTTTCGTCTATACTGGGGTCACAATCAAAGGAAAGGAATTGTTGACCCCAGATGAAGTGCGCGCTCTGGACAACCGATACGCCATTCTCTTCATCCGGGTCGCGAAACCCGTCATGGATCTGAAGTATGAACTGATGAGCCACCCCGCCATCCACCACACCTCGGACGGCGGCGGGCCGCCCTACATCCATCACCCGCCACCCCTGCCGGGGACGGCGATCCCCTCACCGTTGTCTCCAACTTGAGTGACTTCATCTTTTCCCTGATCCGCGCCGTGGGCCTGATCCTGCTGGGTTACGGCATCCTCCAGGTGGGCCTGTCCCTCCAGTCCCACGACCGCTCCCAGCGCTCCAACGGTATGCTCACCATCGCGGGCGGCATTGTGATCACCTTTACCCGTGAGATCCTCACCCTGATTACTGGGGCATAAAAATAAAACTGTCTCATTGCGCCGGTAAAAAATCTGCGGTATACTGCATGAAAAAGGAGGGGTTCAAATGGCGCATGAGGAACAGAAAGATTTCAATGCCATGCTGCGTGACAACAAGGATATGCCCAAGATTCAAACCATCATAGACCAGAAAAGCATTGAAAAATACGGCGGAAGCAGGATGTACTTTGCCCCGCCCATTGATTACGACACGGTGATGAAGCAGGTCCCCTTCGGACAGGTAATCACGGTGGGGAAGATCCGGAGCTACTTTGCCCGAAAAAGCGGGGCGGACTTTACCGAGCCGATCACAGCGGGCATCTTCGTGTCCATCGTGGCCTGGGCCAGTTTCCAGCGCACAGAGGATGAAACGCCTTATTGGCGGACGTTGAAAGCCAACGGGGAATTAAATTCCAAATATCCAGGCGGCATTGAGGCGCAGAAGGCCGCGCTGGAAGCCGAGGGGCACACGATCATCCAGAAAGGGAGAACGAACATCAGGTATTTTGTGAAAGATTTTGAGCGTTCACTCTTTGAGTTAGGCTGAGATACTAACATTCATCTATTGCGCACGAAAACAAATATTTTATATCTGTTTCGGCGCATTCAGCACGGGGATAGCCTGGATCGGGCTATCTCCGTGTACTTTTTACAAAAATCGAGGTGATAAACATGGGAAGTGGAAACTGGATTGTCGACAACCTGAACTCCGCCCTGTCCACCTGGAACGACAAGTTGGCGGAGATTTGGACGCTGATCTCCACCAGCCCGGAGAATTTCAAGGGCGGCGGGGTGTGGTCGGTGATCGTCAACATCAACGGCGGCCTGAAGGCCGTGGGCTACGCTCTGCTGGTGCTGTTTTTTGTGATGGGTGTGGTCAAAACCATGGGGAGCTTCGCGGATGTAAAGTTTTTTTAGAGAACATAAACATATAGCAGGCGCTTGCCTTTGGTCTTACGGCCACAGGCAGGCGCTTTTATATATCCTCTGGAAATTTTGCGGAGTAGACTTTCAAAATCAGCTATACAGAATGAAAATTCTGGAGGTTTTGGAAAGAATACTTTCTTCTGCATCTGAAAGATTTGAAGGGCGAACAGATAATCGGGGCAGCTATGACCTTTTTTTAGGGCTGTATAATACCCCTGACAAAAACGGAGCTTACCATCCACTGGACGAAATACGCACCATGATGGAGCGACATGGCTTAGAATTTGACCCATTGCTATTTGAAGGAGGGCGAGAAAATGGCTAACATTCAACCACGCTATGGCAAGGACGGCAAGCTGATCTCCTATTCCGTCCGTGTCCACCGGGGCCGGGGGCCGGATGGGCGGCAGCTCAAACCCTGGACAGCCACTTTTGACGTCGCCCCCACCTGGACAGAAAAGAGCGCAAGAAAAAAGGTGGAGGCTTTCGCCGCCACCTTTGAGAAGGAGTGCAGGGAGGGAACCACCAGCGACAGCCGGTTAAAGATCGCTGAATACTGCGACTATGTGATTGACCTGAAGGAGCAGCGGGAAACAAAGCATAGCACCATAGTCAGATACAAAGACCTTGCCGCCCGGATTGCCCCCATCATCGGTCATATCAAGCTGAAAGACCTGCGGGCTGATCATTTGAATAGCCTGTATACCGCCCTTGCCCAACCCGGCCAGAATAAGCGCACCGGGGGCGGACTGTCCGCAAAGACCATCTTGGAGCACCACCGGCTTATCTCCACCGTGCTGGATCAGGCCGAAAAGGAAGGGCTTGTCCCTTTCAATGTGGCAAGCAAGGCCATGCTGCCGAAACAGGTGGAGGCCATCAGGGACGCGCTGGAACAGGAGCCTATCAAGTGGAGAACCATCACGCACCTGTTCCTCATCACCGGTGCACAGCGTGGGGAAATTCTGGGCTTGAAATGGGATAGGGTAGACTTTGAGGGGAATAGAATCCACATCTGCAACAATGTACTCTACAGCGCCGACCGGGGCATTTATGAAAGCACCCCCAAAACGGACGCGTCGAACCGCTTTATCACCCTCCCGCTCGAAACCATGAAGCTGTTGCGCAAATACCGGGCGTGGCAGAACGAGGAACGGCTTCGCCTGGGGGAATACTGCCAACCCCAGGGCTTTGTATTCTCTCAGGACAACGGGAGGCCCATGCACCCGGACAGCGTGACGGACTGGCTGAAAAAGTTCAGCAAGCGGCACAACCTCCCTCATATCAATCCCCACGCTTTCCGGCATACAATGGCCTCTATGCTCTACTTCAACGGCGTGGACAGCGTGTCCATATCAAAGCGGCTGGACCACGCTCAGGTCAGTACCACCGCCAACATATACGCCCATGTCATGGAGGAGGCCGACCAGCGCAACGCCGATATACTGGCCGACGTATTCTTGAAAAAGGCTTGAATTTTTGGGCGAGTTGAATTAAAGTTGAATTTTTCGAGCGGGCGCAAAATTGAATTATACGAAAAAATTATAAAAACAGCCGCTTTCTTATCGAAAACTGCTGCTTTTTTGGTGCGAGTGGCGATATAGGATTTACCTCGAAACCCAGTCATACCAACGGTTTGCGGGCAATTGAGCAGCAGTATTTACGCAAAAAACCAAATATCAGCTATGGATTTTTGGGGCGTTCCAGCGATGGAGCGTCCTTTTTTCTTGCCCCAACGCCGGGAGGAGAGAGCCTCACCGTTGACAAGATTTTTCCGTATACCATTTTATTTTTAGAGGGAGGTCGAAACCCATGAACGCCCAAGTGGTGGCACTTGTCAACCAAAAGGGGGGCGTCGGCAAATCGACAACTTGTGTAAACCTCGGCGTGGGACTGGCCCAAGCCGGAAAAAAGGTCCTCCTGGTGGACTGTGACCCCCAGGCCAGCATGACCATCAGCCTGGGCCATTCCCAGCCGGACACCCTGCCCGTTACCCTTTCGGACGTGATGGGTAAGGTGCTGAACGATCAGCCCATCGCTCCTGGCGAGGGCATCCTGCATCATGCGGAGGGGGTGGACCTCATGCCCTCGGATATTCAGCTCTCCGGCATGGAGGTATCGTTGGTGAACGCCATGAGCCGCGAGACTATCCTGCGGCAGTACCTGGACACTGTTCGGAAGCAGTACACCCATATCCTGCTGGACTGTCAGCCGTCCCTGGGTATGCTCACCGTCAACGCCCTGGCCGCTGCCAATCGCCTAATCGTCCCCGTCCAAGCGGAGTATGAATACACCATCTGCAAGGTAAAGCTGACCAATTTTGACCTGTCCCATCTGCCCGTCTATGTGCTGGACGAGGATGGGATGCACCTCTACGCCACCTATATGGCTACTCTGGGCAACCGCCCGGACCTGTTTCCCACCAGCGAATACCCCAACGCTTCCCAGCGGGAGGACTATCTGGACTATGACGTGCCCCCGGAGGCATTGAAGGATGAAGTGTTCGCCGCCATGCTCAAAGAGGCGGAGAAGTATTTGGGCTTCCCATACGTTTGGGGCGGCACCAATCCCTCCACTTCCTTCGACTGTTCCGGCTATGTGTCCTGGGTTATCAATCACAGCGGCTGGAATTATGGGCGGCTGGGAGTGATCGGTCTGGAAAACGTCTGCACCCCGGTGTCCAGGGCCAACGCCAAACCCGGCGATTTGGTGTTCTTCATCGGCACCTACGACGCGCCGTACCCTGACCGGCCATCCCATGTAGGTATCTATGTGGGCAATGGGATGATGATTCATTGCGGATCGCCCATTTCCTACGCCAACATCAACACCCCGTACTGGCAAAACCATTTCTATTCGTTTGGCCGCTTACGGGAGCCATGAAAGGAGTTTTATCCCTATGAATCCCAAAATCAAGAAGATCAACGCAGAGTATCAGAAAAACGCCGCCAAAATTGACGAGCTGCAAGCGCGGCAGGCGGAGCTGACCAAGCAGCGCACCGAACTGGAAAATCTGGACATCATCGGTATGGTGCGGAGCATGGGCCTGGATCCGGACCAGCTCGCCGCGCTCATCCACGCCGCCCGCCCGGTGGGACAGGAGGAAGCCGACCATGGGGAAATGTAAGCACCTCCTGACCATGGTGCTGACGGCGGTGCTGTGCTGTACCATGCTGCCCGTCACCGCCTTTGCTGGTGGCGGGCCGGAGGACGGGAGTGACAAGGTTTTGGAATACTGGAGCCAGGGGTCCACCCCGCCGCAGGACGTGGAGCAGACGGGCCAGCCTCCCACCGATCCGTCCGTCCAGCCCACCACCCAGCCGGGAGAGCCGTTGTCCCAGGGCAGCGAGTTCTCCACCCGCGACCTGCTGTATGACAAGGACACGCACAAGCAGTTCATCACCGTGGAGGGTCGAGATGGGAATATCTTCTACATCGTGATTGACTACGACGCCCCGATAAACGAGAAAGAGGAACAGTATCAGACCTATTTCTTGAACAAGGTGGACGAGGCTGATCTGGCCGCGCTGGTAGAGCAGGGCCAACCCGCCGCCTGTTCCTGCACCGACAAATGCCATGCCGGGGCGGTGAATACCTCCTGCCCGCTGTGCGCGGTGAACATGACCGAGTGCGTGGGCAAGGAGCCGGAGCCGTCTGCCCCGGTGGAATCGGAGCAGCCGGACATCGACCCGGAGCCGGTGAAAAAGGCTGGCGGTGACGGGCTTCTGTTGGTGGTCCTGGCGGTAGCCCTGGCCGGGGGCGGTGTGGTCTATTTCTTGAAATTCAAGAAGAAAAAGCCCGACACCAAGGGCAGCGCCGATCTGGACGACTACGATTATGGCGACGAGGACGAGTACAGCGACGCCGGAGACGAGCCGGAGGACGGAGAGGACGTGTAATATACATATGGAGCGGCCCCGAAACGGGACCGCTCCATATTAAAAGTACATTGTTTTCAGCAGTTTCGGGTAATCCGTGGAGCCGTGGACGATGTGATAAATTACGATGGTATCTCCAAACTGGCGATAAAAAATCAGGTATTTGCCTGATGAAATATAACGATACCCGGCAACGCTGAGCTGTTCATCGCGTATTGGAGGGCCGGACATGGGAAACAGCGTCACTTGATCCATGGCGGCATAGATTTTATCGGTTATGTCACGGGCGGACTTTGGCCCGGACAACGCCATGTGTATTCGGGCAATTTCCTCCAGCTCCGCCTGTGCAGGGGGGAGAATGTCCAAATTACATTTCCTGCCCATAGATGGCCTCCAAACGTCTGCGGGATTCCTCCATAGAAATAGCAGGCTGCCCGGACAGTCTGGATTGCTCCGCTGCTTCCAGCTTTGCCCGCAGTTTGTAAATTTCCTCCCTGCGCTCAAAAGCCTCAATGCTCATGACTACCAGATCACCCTCACCATTTTTGGTGATATAGATTGGGGTATCATCCTCATGCGCCATGTCAGAAATGGTGCCATATTCGTTTCGTAACGCAGTAGACGGTTTAATGACCATCACAATCCCTCCTTCACAATTATTCTGATAATATTCTATCATCATTCTTCCGTAACTGCAACCCACTTATTCTAACTTTGATAGGAGTGTGAAAAATTTTGTACCGACTTGTGATCGCGGAGAAACTCTCGGTTGCCATGAGCATTGCCAAGGTGCTGGGGGCCACGGCCCGGAGGGAGGGCCACATGGAGGGCGGCGGCTGGCTGGTGAGCTGGTGCGTCGGCCATCTGGCGGGGCTGGCCGAGCCTGCGGCCTATGACCCCAGGTACGACAAGTGGCGGCGGGAGGACCTGCCCATCCTGCCGGAAAACTGGCGCTTCACCATCGGGCGGGACAAGCGGGAGCAGTTTGACGTTCTGCGGACCCTGCTTCGCCGGGAGGACGTGTCCGAGGTGGTGAACGCCTGTGACGCTGGGCGCGAGGGAGAGCTGATCTTCCGCACCGCCTATCATCTGTCGGGCTACACCAAGCCCATGAAACGGCTGTGGATCAGCAGCATGGAGGACAGCGCCATCCGGGAGGGCTTCGCCAACCTCCGCTCCGGCCACGACTATGACGGCCTGCACCAAGCGGCCCTGTGCCGGATGAAAGCGGATTGGCTGGTGGGCATCAATGCCACGCGGCTGTTCTCGGTGCTGTATGGCCGGACGCTGAACATTGGGCGTGTCATGTCCCCCACGCTGGCCCTCATTGCCCAGCGGGAGGCGGAGATTGCCGCCTTTGAGCCGGTGCCGTTCTATACGGTGGAGCTGACCTGCGGCGGCTTGACCGTCACCGGGGAGCGAATCGCCGTCAAAGAGGACGCCGCCGCCATTGCCGCCGCCTGCGGGGGCGTCACCGCCAGCGTCCAGACGGTGGAGCGCCAGGATAAGTCCGAGCGGCCCCCAGCCCTCTACGACCTGACCACCCTCCAGCGCGACACCAACCGTGCCCTGGGCTATACCGCCCAGCAGACGTTGGACTATCTGCAAGCCCTCTATGAAAAGAAGCTGTGTACTTACCCCCGGACGGACAGCCGGTATTTGACGGACGATATGGAGAGCACCGTCCCCGCATTGGTGTCCGCCGCCGCTGTGATCTGTGAACTGGACGCACCGGGGAATGTGCTGTCTGCCCAGGTGTGCAATAGTGGGAGAGTCACCGACCACCACGCTGTTGTCCCCACCCGGAGCGCCGCCGATGCGGACCTCGCCGCCCTGCCCCTGGGGGAACGGGAAATCCTGCGGCTGGTGGCGCTGGGGCTGCTTCGGGCGGTCTGTCCGCCCCATCGGTACGCCGAGACCGCTGTGACGATGGAGTGTGGCGGGCACAGCTTCACCACAAAGGGAAAAATGGTGCTTGACGCGGGCTGGAAAGCCTACGCTGAGCCGACCAAGGACGCCGCCCTGCCGGACGATCTGGCCCAAGGCCAGACGCTGGCGGTGGATGCAGTCCAGGTGAAGGAGGGCAAAACGACCCCGCACAAGCATTACACGGAGGACACCATTCTGGCAAGCATGGAGAGCGCCGGGGCGGAGGATATGCCGGAGGACGCCGAACGGAAGGGCATCGGCACCCCCGCCACCCGCGCCGCCATTCTGGAAAAGCTGGTGGCCACCGGGCTGGTGGAGCGGAAAAAAGCCCGGAAGATCACCAGCCTCGTGCCCACCCAGGCGGGCAGTTCCCTGGTGGCCGTTCTGCCGGAAGCTCTGCAATCGCCCCTGCTGACCGCTGATTGGGAGGGACGGCTGGGCCAAGTGGAGCGCGGGGAGCTGTCCCCGGAGGACTTCATGGAGGGCATCGCCGCCATGGTGAAGGAGCTGGTGAAAACCTATCAGCCTGTTCCCGGCGCGGCGGTGTTGTTTCCCTCGGAGCGGGAGACTGTCGGCCCCTGTCCCCGGTGCGGCGGCGCTGTGACCGAGAGGAAAAAGGGCTTTTTCTGTGAAAATTGGGAGTGCCGCTTTGCCCTGTGGAAAGACAGCAAGTTTTTCACCGCCAAGAAAAAGACGCTCACCAAAACCGTTGCCGCCGCCCTGCTGAACAAGGGCCGGGTGAAGCTCACCGGCTGCTACTCGGAGAAAACCGGGAAAACCTACGATGCCACGGTGGTGTTGGAGGACGATGGAGCCAGGGCAAATTACAAGCTGGTGTTCGACCATGGCTGACCTGCCACGGATGAACGAGGAACAGTCCCGCAGGGTAAAAAAGCTCATCCGCCGTCTGTGTGCCAACCATGACGGCGGCTATACCGCATGAGCCTGGACGGGATGGGGGTGGAGCAGATCGCTGACGCCCTCAGTAAAGAGGAAATCCTGACCCCGCGCTTTTATTGGCAGGCCAAAGGCATCCAGCGGGCCGGGAAGCCGCCCAAGTATGGCCCCTGCCACTGGAACAGCTCCACCGTTACTAAAATCCTCACCCTGCAAGAATATTGCGGCGATGTTCTCAATTTCAAGACCTACTCCAAGTCCTACAAAAACAAGCGCCGCATTGAAAATGACCGCGAAAATTGGGCCATCTTCAAGGATGTGCATGAGGCCATCATTGACCGCGCCACCTGGGAGAAAATCCAGGAGCGGCGGGGGAAGGTCCGTAAGCGCCGCACCCATGAGGGCGAGAAGCATATGTTTTCCGGGCTTTTAGTCTGTGCGGACTGTGGCAATAACCTTCACTTCCATTTCAACCAGGGCAACCCGGAGATCGAGTATTTTAACTGCTCCAACTACAAGGGCAACCGGGGGACTTGTTCCTCCACGCACTATATCCGGGCTGACTTTCTGGAGCAGATCGTGCTGGCCAAGATTAGGCGGTTGACCCGCTTTGTCTGCCACTACGAGAAGGAGTTCGCCGCGCTGATGATGGGCTTCACCCAGCAGGCGGCAGAGGATGAGCGAAAGCTCATTCAGAAGGAGCTGGATGCCGCAAAAGCCCGCGACCGGGAGCTTGATTCCTTGTTTGAGCGTATTTATGAGGACAATGTGGCCGGTAAGCTGAGTGACGAGCGTTTTTCCAGAATGTCCACCAAGTATGAGGACGAACAGAAGGAACTCCGAACCAAGGTCAAGACCTTGCAGGAGGGCATTGAACGCACCAAGAGCAAGGCTGTGACGGCGGATATGTTCATCTCGTCTGTCCGCAAGTACCTTACCAACTGCTCTGCCATTGACGCTGAACTGGAGGGGCTGTTCCAGGAGATCGAGGTGGTGACAGAGCTGACCCAGCGGTGTATTCATGAAAACGCCCGGAGCGCCCAGAGCCAGGAGGAGTACGCTGAACGCTACAACGGCTATGTGACCCGGTATGAGGGGCTTATCATGGCAGACCACAAGCTGGTGGTGGATGCCACCGGCATCCCGTACAGCATCACCGAGCGCGGAGCGGCGGACGACATCGTTGCCGACCGCTATCCCCAGCCAGCGGGACAGGCACACACGCTCGAATTGGGCATTGAAGGCCCACTTAGTCACGGTGGGGTCAGTGAGGGCAGAGCGCACCTCGGCGGGGAGCTGCTCCCCAACGGTGAAGTCCACCACCCGAACAGGACCGCTGTCCGCCGAGTAGCCGAACAGCAGGATTTCAAAATCCGGCGAGGACGCATACCTATACACGCCGCATTTGTTGAGCGGAGCAGAGGAAAACGACTCGATATCGATGGATAAATGTTTCATACTGCCTCCTTCCAGCGCCAAAGGGCAGCGGAGCCGAAGCCCCGCCACCCGGCGCACATGGTCTTAGGAGAGAAAATCATCGTCCAGATCGGTGGCGAAATCATCAGCGGCGGAGGTGCGGCCGCTGAGAGGCTCCCCGTCCCGGACCTTCTGGATGTTGCCCAGGCCGCAGGCGATACCCTTGTTGCCATTGGTGTTGAAGGCGTAGAAATTGATGGACACACGGGCGTAGCAGCCGGAGTAGACCTCGGAGCGGTCCAGGATGGGCTGGACGGCCTTGTCCACGATCTGGGGAGCGGTGGTGCTGTTGGCGTTGACGAAGTAGGCCCCCTTGTACGCCTCGTCATCCCGCTCGGCGTCGCCGTCCCGGAGGGGCAGCTTCAGAGCGCCCTTGGGCGGGACCTTGCCGCCGAACTTCGCCACACCCTCCTTGATGGCAGCATCCACGGCGGCATTGATGGCGGCGATGGTCTTGGTGTCGCTCTTGGGGATGATGAGGGACACACTGTACTTGGGGTTGCTGCCGTTGATGGAGGCAGGCTCCCAGACGTGTTCATAGGACAGCCGGACGATGCCGGTGACCACCTTGGTGTTGGATTTCTGAGTAGGCATGGAATTAGTCCTCCTTAAATTCGGTGAAGTCATCGCCCGCGCCGGTATTGGTCAGGGCGGGGCGTTTGTCGGTGTTGGGAACGAGGGTGGGACGGCCCTGGGGTTTCTCCACCAGGGAGCCGAGGATGCGGTTGAACTCTTTCTTGGACATCAACTTCTCCATCTCGGTGATGGGGATGAGGCTCTTTCTGAAAATGTCGGTGTACCCGGCATCCTT
>JAIEFH010000042.1 GCA_029067025.1 Oscillospiraceae bacterium
GCGATAAGATATGGAGAACTTTGACGATCTGTTTGCCCCCCAGCCCGAACAGCGGGAGGACGCCCCCTTTGACAAGGACGCATGGGCCGCAAAAAAGCAGGCGGAACGCGAGGGCGTCTACCTTATGATCGACACCTATGCCCATGAGATGAGCGTTGACGGCGGTCTGTTCCGCAGCTACCTGGATGTGCAGGCCCGCTTTGACCTCTACTCCGTGAGCAACGCCATCCTGGTCGCCGCCCAATGCCCGGAGGCCACCAAGTTGGCCGACTTTGACCACTGGAAAGAGAGCGGCGTATATGTCAAGCGGGGCGAGGATGCCATCACCATCCTGGAACCGGGCAAGGAGTATAAAAAGGACAATGGCGACGTGGGCGTGTCCTACAATGTCAAGAAAGTTTTTGATATTTCCCAAACCAGGGCCGGACAGCAGCCCGCCCCCACCGTGGCCCGCGACGAGCGGCTTCTGCTGAAAGCCCTGATGAATAACGCCCCCTGCCGCTTCTCCATCTCCAACGAACTGCCGGAGGGCACCAACATGGCCTATTACGCACAGGACAATATCATCTATGTGCGGCAAGGGTTGGATGCCCCCACCATCTTCCGGGGGCTGGCCCAGGAGTTGGCCCGTGCCCACATGGACAAGGGCGGTATCACCTGCGAAAGCCCGGACTTTGCGGCGTACAGCGTGTCCTATATGCTGTGCAAGCGTAATGGCGTGTCGGTGGAGGGCTTTTCCTTTGACCGTATGCCGGAGAGCTACGCCACGATGGATGCCAAGGCGCTCCGGGCCGAGGTGGGCGTCATGCGGGACGTGGCGGGCACCATCACCACCAACATGAACCGGCAATTTGCCGACCATGAAAAGTATACGAAAAACCGTGACGGCGGGGCGAGGTAAGGAGGGCGCTCTATGCGTGATGAAAAACGTGTGGTCACGCTGAACGACTACGAGCAGCGGCTCATGGTGCGGGGCCTGACCGACTTCCGCAACGACGCCATCCGGGACGGCAAGCCTACCGAGGATTTGGACGGCCTAATCTTGAAGGTCATCGACGCCCCCACCAAGCGGGGGAAACGGAGGGCTGACCGTGAGGCAAGATAAGTTTTCCAAGTCCCACCTGATCCTCTACGCCTGCGGCATCATCCCCGCCGTCTGGCTGGCCCTGCTGCTGGCCCCCTACCTGGGGGACGGTCTGGTGGGGCTGGTGCGCTACGGCGGGACGGCACTGAATGACCCGTTTCACATCGTACTGTGTAAGGACAGCCTGAAAACTGTCCTTATTTTTGTGCTGTGCTATGGGCTGGGCATCGGCGTCTACCTCTCCACCGACCGCAACTACCGCAGGCGGGAGGAACACGGCTCCGCCAAGTGGGGCACCGCCCTGACCGTCAGGAAGAAGTACGCCGACAAAAAGGCCACCGAGAATAAGATACTGACGCAGAACGTAGCCATAGGGCTGGACGGACGCAAACACCGGCGCAACCTTAATATTTTGGTTTGCGGTGGTTCCGGCGCGGGCAAGACGAGGTTTTTTGCCAAGCCCAACATCATGAACGCCAATACCAGCTTTGTGTGCCTTGACCCCAAGGGGGAACTGCTGCGGGACACCGGCAATCTGTTGAAAGCCAAGGGGTACGACATTAAGGTGATCGACCTTATCAA
>JAIEFH010000043.1 GCA_029067025.1 Oscillospiraceae bacterium
ATCCAGATCTACTTCATGCTCAACGAGATGCCCGTCACCGACACCAGCAAAAAGGTGAAGTCCGTTATCAAGCGCCGCCAGCAGGACGGCAAATGGATTTGCGCCGCCCCCTACGGCTACATCGTGAACAAGAAGCAGGAGTTCGAGATCGTCCCCACCGAGGCGGAAATCGTCCGGGAGATTTTCCGGCTGTACATCGACGGCTGGGGCTACAAGAAGATTGCCAACCATCTCACCGACGAGGGCATCCCCACCCCCCGTATGGCCGAACGGGAACGGAAAGAAGCGGCAGGGGAGGAGTGCCGCCGGGCCGTCAAGCCCACCTGGGCCATCGTGACCGTGCAGGGCATCCTGGACAACGACTTCTACATCGGAACCCTGCGCCAGGGCAAGTACACCCGAAAGAAGATCAACGGCAAGGAGATCCGCCAGGACGAATCGGACCACATCGTCATCGAGCACCACCATCAGGAGATCATCGACTACCGCACCTTCGCCACGGCCCGGGCCCTGCGGCAGAGCCGCTCCACCGCCCATTACCGGGGCGTGAAGAAAAACGACAACGTCTACTCCGGCTTCCTGGAGTGCGGCGACTGCGGCGCCCCCATGTTTGCCATGAGCCGGTCCGATTTGAAGGATGCCTACCGCTGCGGCACCTACCACCGCCGGGGGCTGAAGGGCTGCACCAGCCACCACATCCGGGTGGACAAGCTGGACGAACTGCTGAAACTCTACGTCCAAAAGGTGAAGGACAACTCCGCCGCCATGCTGGAGCGCCTCAACGCCGACTTGGCCCGCGAGGAGCAGGACGTGGCCGAGACGGAGCAGAGCGCCGCCAATCTGGAAGCGGTGCTGGCCGACCTTCAGGAGGAGCTGAAAGCCACCAAGCGCCAGCGCATCCGGGACATCATGAAGCACCCCGACCAGGAGGAGACGCTGGAGGAGACCTACGATGAATTGGAAAGCGACCTCCTGCGCCGGATAGAGGGCCTGCAAAACCAGATCGCCATGACGGCGGACAAGCGCAACACCATCATCC
>JAIEFH010000044.1 GCA_029067025.1 Oscillospiraceae bacterium
GTTGGGGGGGCTGCGGAGGAACCTGCTGCGGGATCTGCCCCGCCGCCCGCGCGGCGGCCTGGGCCTCCTCGCAGGTGCACTGGGCGTCGTCCTCCAGCTGCCTGCCGCAGAATTGGCAATACTTCATTGTGTTCAAACCTCTCTCTTTTTATTTTTTCCGGCCTCTGCCGGTGGGATCGTATCATTATATTATATCAAATCGACGCTTTTTGTCAATTCCTCCCGCTCGGTGAACACAGCTCATTTTGGAAAGGGGTCAAAAACCGTGGTGGCCGTGGCTGAAGATGAGCAGCACCCCCAGGGCAAAGCCCAGCACGGTGGCCAGGATGGGCCAGCGGGACTTCCACTGGAGCGCCGCCTCGGGCAGCAGCTCGAAAAATACCACGTACAGCATGGCGCCCCCCGCCAGACTGAGCGCCGCGGCAAGGGCCGCCGGGGCCTGCTCCCCGATGAAATAGCCCGCCACCGCGCCCAGCACCGTGGGCAGGCCGCTGAGCGCCGCCACGGCAATGGCGGAGACGGTTTTGGAGCCGTCGTGGAGAAGGGGGGTGGCGATGCTCATGCCCTCGGGCAGATTGTGCAGGCCGATGGTCACCGCCGCCAGCACGCTGGCCAGGCAGATGCCCTGCACCGCCACCGTGGCGCCCACCGCCATGCCCACCGGCACGTTGTGCAGGGCCACCGCCGCCGCCAGCACGATGCCCGCCGTATGCAGGTCGTGATGGCCGCAGGCGCAGTGGTGGGGGTTGGCCTCGTCCTCGTGGTGGGCGCTCTTGTCGATCCAGCAGTTGAGCAGATAGGTGACCCCGAAGCCCACCACCAGCAGCAGCGGCGTCATGGGCAGCCAGGGGGCGGCCTCCATGGCCTCGGGCACCATGTCCAGCGCCACAATGGACAGCATCAGCCCGGCGGTGAAGCTGAGCAGCAGGCTGGTTCCCCGGGGGGACTCCCGCTTGAACAGCGCCGCCAGCACGCCGCCCAGGGCCAAGCCGCCCACGCCGGTGGCGGCGGTGAGAAGAATCACAAATAAAACAGGGTTCATAGTGCGCGCTCCTAAGTAAATTCTGCCGGGCAGACCGCGGGGTCTGTCCGGCAATTTTTCATGTTATCACAGGAGCTGGACAAAATCAACCTTTTTTAAACAGTTCCCGCAGGCCGATGACGATGAGGAACGCGCCGAAGCACTTCCGCA
>JAIEFH010000045.1 GCA_029067025.1 Oscillospiraceae bacterium
GCACGTCGTGGTAGAGGTCGTAGTTCCAGGAGCCGTCCCACCAAGCGCCCAGGCGGTGGTCGCCGATCAGCTCGGACACGGCGATTTCGCCGTCATAAGCGCACTTGGGGTTGTTGATCAGGTCGATGAGGTAGTTGGTGACAGCCAGACCGGTGGCGTTGTTCCAGTCCACGCCGGCGGCCAGGTCGCTGCCGTCAGAGCCGAACACGGACAGGCCCGCGCCATAGTACCAAGCGCCCAGCTTCCAGCCGCCAGCGGACTCGAAGTAGAAGTTGTAGGCGTTGTCGGGAGTCTCGGCGCTCATGATGCCTTCCATGGTCTTGATCTGATCCTCGTTCAGCAGGGTCTTGTCATAGAACATGAAGAAGGTGTTGTGGGTAAAGGGGATGGCGTAGAGCTTGCCGTCGGACATGGCGGTGTCGATGACGGACTGAGCCATGGAGGAGTTCACCATATCGGCGGTGGCGCCGCCCAGCTGGGCGATGGCGCCGGCGCTGACCAGGTCGGGCAGCTGGTCGTTGGCGAAGAAGAACACGTCAGCCGCAGCCTCCACGTCCTTCAGAACCTCGTCCTTGCACTTGTCCTCGCCCACGGCGGTGGTTTCCCAGGAGATGTTCCACTCGGGATGCTCAGCCTGGAAGGCTTCCTGCTGCTCCTTCATGATGCCGGTGTCGATCTGGTTGGAGGGGCACCACACCTTCAGGGCGACGTCGGTGACTTCGGTGGCGTCACCGCCGGCGTTGTCGCTAACGGCGGGGGCGTCACTGTTGCCGCCGGGGGCGTCGCTGGTAGTGGTGTTCTTGTTGCCGCAGCCGGCCAGAAGGCTCAGGCCCAGAGCGCCAGCCAGAAGCATGGCTAAAGTTTTTCTTTTCATTTTGATTTTGTCCTCCTTTTTTGTGTTCGCTTTGTTTCGCAAAGTTTCGAAAGGGCCGGATCAAAAACGGACATAGAAGAAGCCGGTACTTTCAAAATCTTGTTTCGCAAAGCTTACCAAAAAAAATTTAGCACAACTTTTGGCGAATGTCAAGGAAGATTTCCACTGAACTGGAGAGTCGGTGCCAAAAATTCGCTTGAGTTTTTATGCAAAATGCTAAAGTGCCGCGAGAGGGCGGGCAAATTGCGAAACTTGTTCGAGTAATGTTTTCGCTCAAGAGCCAACAGACAGGGGTTCACAAATTCTTTGCTGGGCCGGTGGAAAAGTTTCGAAACGAACTTGATTTTTTGTAATAATGTGGTACAATATTCACAAACGCCGTGTCGGCATCATTCTGTAGGAGGTTGTCATGGTTACCCTTAATGACATTGCTACCCGGCTGGGTATATCGAAAAGCACCGTCTCCAAGGGGTTGAGCAGTGCTTCGGATGTCAGTGAAGAGCTGCGCCAAAAAATTATAGAAACCGCCGCTGAGATGGGATATTCCGGCAGGCGGACACAGAAACGGCTGTGCATCCTGGTGGAGAACATGGGGTACAAGGAGCCGAACCAGTTTGGCTATGAGCTGATCCTGGGATTTATGCAAATGGCCAAGCCGGAGGGCTGGACGGTGGATGTGGTGCCCCTGGACAAGGAACGCCAGAAGGATATGACCTACAGCGACTTTATGGCCCAAAGTGGGTATCAGGGGGCGTTCCTGCTGGGCTTTTCCCTAGTCGATCCTTGGATGGAGGAGTTCCGCACCTCCCGGATTCCCACTGTGCTCTATGATAACGATATTAAGGAAAACCCCTTTATGGCCTCGGTGGGATGCGACAGCTGGGGCGGCATGGAGGAGGCGGTGCGGCACCTGTACGCGCTGGGCCACAGGCGGATCGGGCTGCTGTTCGGTCCGCTGGATTCCTATGTGCTGAAAGAGCGGTATAACGCCTTTCTCAGCGCGATGGAGAAGTGCGGCCTGGAGGTGAATGAGGAGCTCGTCGGGGTGGGCTATTATGTGGCGGAGTCCACCCGGAAATACCTACCCAAGCTGATTGAAAAGGGTGCGACCGCTATTTTATGCTCCGATGACAGCCGGGCTGTGGCGGCTTACACCGAGTGCGTGGACCGGCGCGTCCGTATCCCCCGGGACGTGAGCATTATCGGCTTTGACGACCTGCCCATCACCGCCTACATGAATCCGGCCCTGACCACCGTCCGGCAGGACAGGCTGGCTCTGGGCAAATGCGGCTACTACGCGCTGCAATGTCTGTTGGGCGGCATGGACATTCACTCGATTGTGCTCCGGGCTCCGCTGGTGGTTCGGGGCTCCACCGGGCCGGCGGCGGTCCGGCCTGAAAAATCTGCGGAGGAGGCTTCCCATGGCAGCGGAAAATGAGAGCGGCATGAGGGGTAGAAGATCCCTGTTCCCCAGCGTCTCCGTCAACACGCTGAAGATCGCGAGCGCGATCCTGCTGACCCTGTACTTTTTCAGCGCGGCGGTGATCCAAAACGGTATCCTTCATGTGAACAGCTATACCCCCACCCAGCTCAACGAGCTGCTGGGGGGAGACCCCCAGGCCATGCTCTGGGCGGGCATCGCGTCGGTGGCGGAAATTGTCGGCATGATCGCCATTCCCATTTATGCCTACCTGCTGGTGCAGGGGGTGGAGCACACCTCTAGTATTGGAAAATATGCCCTGTCTGTGCTGATTTTTGCCATAATCTCCGAGGTGCCCTATGATCTGGCCGTCTACGGGCAGGTGTGGAGTTGGGAGACCCAGAACCCCCTTTGGGCGGTGTTCATCGCCCTCGTCAGCCTGTGCCTGATGAAGTATGTGGAGGGGCGGGGAGCCGCCTCCTATGCGCTCGGCGCCGTGGCCGCCCTTGGCGGCTGCCTGTGGACCACCCTGATCAACTGCAAATTCGGATGGGGTTTTGTGTTTATCGCCGCCGTCCTCTTCCTGCTGCGCAAATGGCGAACCATAAGCCTGATCGCCGGAGTGGGCGCCAGTCTGGTGTACATCACCGCGGCCATGGGCTTTATCCTCATATCTATATGCAACGGCGAACGCCGGGAGGATGAGAGCTGGGTGAGCAAATACGCCTACTATGCCTATTATCCGATTGTGCTGCTGCTGATGGCTCTTTGGGTGAAGATGCAGTAAGCACGCCTCAATCAATGTATCGCAAAATTTGAAATGTGCCGTATGGGGCGGGAGTCAGATGTGCTCCCGCTCTGCTTTGTACTGATATTTTGGCAGTTTCATTCTTCCAAAGAAAACCAGCGGCTGAAATTGAATACGCTTCCAAATCCTGCGGATAATACAAAGGAAGCGATACAAAAATATGCCGTGCTCGCACGGCAAGACGCAGGAGGAAAACCATGAAAGCGACTGGGATCGTGCGCCGCATCGACGATCTGGGCCGGGTGGTGATCCCCAAGGAGATCCGCCGTACTATGCGTATTCGCGAGGGCGACCCGTCACAGATAACGTTGGAACGGTGGGAGCGGTTCTGCTTTGGGATGATGGATATGGCAAAAAGGGTGGGGTGGAGTTGTACATAGTGACGGAAAGATTTGGAGAAACCGTGTGAATCCGGGAAGAGTCAATTTGAGGACCAAAACGCCGCAAACGCTTGGGGGACAAGCGCTTGCGGCGTTTTAACTGTTCCAATGTTTTCAGAGAGGACAGGAAACGATCATAGGATCATCACAAAATCGCTCCGCCGCCCCAAACCTGGGCCTGCGTGATCGCCAGAACGGTTCCGGTGGGAATGCCGGCGATCTCGTCACCGAAAATCGCCTGCAGATTTCCGCTGTTCATCATGGCGGCAAGCCGGGATTTTGCTGCACTGGCAGCAAGCAGATCAGAGGTTTGTATACGCCGCTGGATTTGTTTTTCCACCGCCAGTTTCATAAACTCGGCGTGGCGGGCCATACGCAGATCCCACCAGCTTTCTTCGTCATCAGAGCCGCTCTTGGAGCAGGTGATCTCACCGCCCGCACTGGAGGAACAGGCATTGCAGATATTCCCGTCCTCACCGATGGCGACGGCTTGGGACATATCCCATGCGCTTCCAGGCATGATGGCCTCGTTCCGCGCCGCGTCAAAGGCAAACCAGGTGTCGATCTTTGCAAAAATCTCCTGGGCGTAGGCCGGGTCCTGCTCCATACGCTCCTGCACCTTGGGATGAATGACGACCGCCTTGCTCCCGGGCGGGACGCTGCCCAGGGCGTGAATCTCCTTCGGAGCGGTAAACCTGCCGTCAATGGAACCGTAGAAGGGATTGGCCCCGGTGGGCTGCCAGTTCTCCAGTGTCTCCTTTGCTTTGTCTCCGTCCCGGTACAGCAGGTAATGGGGGTAGTCGTTCCGCGTTCTCCAATAGCCGCTGCTGGCGTCAAAGACGTGATAGTGGATGTTGGGATATTTGGCCTTCAGCATCGTCTCCAGGGAAGAGGCCTCCACCGCCACGGTGTCCCCAGTCCGCACCTGTCCGGATACCCGTGCCGCCAGGTCAAGGAAACTGACAGACGATGTTCCGGCCTGTTTTGCCCCTTGGGTTCCCGTTGGGATGCCATAGAAATTCGTGCCATACCTGGGCTGGATCGCATCAAACATATTCGTTTCCTCCTGACTTCAGGAAAATACGGTGTGCTGGCGGCGGTATGCGTCGTTATCCTTTTGCCTCAGTTCGTTCTCTACCTGGGACAACTTCGATTCCAATTCCTCTTTTTTTGTCTCGTCCGTCTCGGAATTGATCTGCTGTTCCAACTGCTCCCGTTCCTTTTTGAGCTTTTCGATCTCGCGGTCAACTTTGTCTGTGCTGCCGGTGCAGGTCTCCGCCTTTTTGCCGCTGGCTTTCTCTTTGGGCGCATCAGCGGCCTTCGGTTCCGGGCTACCCGCGCCCTCGTCCTGCTCAGGGGCGTCAAAATAAATTTTCGGCTGACCGTTCTCGTCCTTTTCCAGCCAGTAGAGGCCGGACGGCTCCCGCTTTTCCTCTAGGACGTACTCATCCGTCATGGGCTTTTGAGGGCGGGCAGGGGCGCCGCTGTCGGGCCGCTGAACAGCCGGGGCTTCTTTCACACCGGCGGCCTGTGCCGCACCGGGACCTAAACTGGAAATCGGTTGAATCATCATAAATTGCTCCTTTCCTGCAATAAAACGGCCGCGGAAAATTCCCGCTGATTGGTTTTCAGCTCCAATTCTCCCATGTACTTCTCCGCCTCCCGGCGCACATTGGACAGGCCGATGCCATGCATGGGGATATCCTCTTGCTTCGTTGTGACAGGCAGACCGTCCTGTCCGAATACCACCTCGCCCGCGAAAGAGTTTTTGACTTCGATCAGAAAGAATCGTCCCTTCCGCTTTCCGGTCAACATGATGAACCGTTCCCCCTCGCTGACCTTCCCGCAGGCCTCCACCGCGTTTTGCAGAAGGTTTTGCAGGATGATGCCCATGTCAAAGGCATCATAGGCCCCCGGATCCGGGTAGTGGAGCTTCGCCTGGAAACGGATACCCAGGTCAAGGCACCGTCGCCGGGTATCGTTGACGATCACATCCGTGACCGGGTTGCCCGTCTGGAGCGTCAGCTCAAAGCCGCTCATGCTCTCATCCATTTTGGCGATATAGCCGTCCAGACTGTCGTATTCGCCGCTTTGGGCCAGGCCCTTGATGTTGGTCATGTGGCCCCGCATTTCATGCTTCAGCTGACGGATGCGGGCATAGAACTGCTCCGCCTCATGGATGCGGGCCCGGATCGCCTGTGTCTGCTGGCGTTCCATAAAGTAGGTGGCCTGTTCCTCCTGCAGCGCCGCTATGCGCTGCTGAAAGACCACCGCCAGATAGGCCCCTCCATAAAACAGCAGGGCCAGCACCGGCACCACCGCCAAAAACGCCGGGTGACGCTCATAGAGCAGGAGAAAGGCACCGTCCTCGAACTCAAGCCACAGCCGGGAGACGATCTGCCCAAACAGGATACCCGCCGCCGGGATCAGGCTGAGATAGCACAGCTCCCAGCCGTGAAGCGGCAATTTGCGCTTCCTGATCTGCCGTTGGAGGGCGTACAGCATGACCGCCATCAGGACGATATTGACCAGCAGGAACAAAGTGACCAGGACGGCGGCGCGGAGATAGGCCGCCTCCGGCGGCTGGTTGGGGGCGGGCCGCAGGCTGTCCAGGAGAAAATAGGGGCTTTCCGCAATCAGCCCGCTGGACGTCCGGGCGTTCCAGTAGAAGATGGCCAGCAGGAAGGCCGTGGGGCGCTCCAGGCCCAGCACTGCCGATGCCGCCGTCAGCATGGCCGTCAGCACCAGGCCTGAGGTTCCAGAGGGAATGCCCGGATGAAGACTGAACAGGACGGAGAGCAGATGAAACACGAAGATTAGGGCCATCCGCCACCGCCGTCCCCGCGACCGCAGGAACGGGCGCAGGAACAGGGTCAGGCAGGCGGCATAGAGCAGCTCCGCCCCGATGCCGTACGCCCCGTTGAAGGCGCGGAACGCCGCTTCGCTCACAGGCCGCCGCCCCCCTTCAGAAACCGCAGATAGGCCCTGACAAAGTCCCGGTACTTATACTTGGAAATCAGGAGCTTTTCCCCGTTTGTCAGCGTCACCTCTGCTTTGCTGTACCCGTCCACATAGGAGAGGTTGACCAGATAGCCCTTGTGGATACGGAAAAACCGGCCCTGCAGTTCCAGCTCTAAATCCCGGATTTTTGCGTAGCAGGCAAATTTGCCGTCCCGCAGATGCAGGACCACCTTGTGATTACTGCTTTCGACGTAGCGGATGCTGTCCAGCGGTACGGTCTTGCTGGTGTTGGCGGAGTGGAGCGTCAGCACACGCCCTCTCTGCGGGTTATCCCGGCGGGCCTGCATTTGCTCCACCGCACGGGCAAAGACCTGGGCAAACTTTTCCTCGTTCACCGGCTTCAGCAGGTAATAGAACGCCCCTACATCAAAGGCATCGAACACATACCGCTCATAGCCGGTCACGAAGATGATGACCGGCTGAGGCCTGGTCGTCTGTTCCCGGATTTTTTGCGCCAGGGCCATACCGTCCGGGCGGTCAGGAGCCAGCTCGATGTCCAAAAAGAGCAGGTCGATTTCCCGATGATCGGCCAGGCAGTCACCGGCGGAGGCGTACTCCACGATCTCGCAGGGGCAGGACTGCGCCCGAATCAGTGAAGTGAGATAGGCGCGGATGTTAACTTCATCATCACAAATCGCTATTTTTATCATGGTAATCTTCCTCTATGTATCTATTCGTTCAAATGGGTGTTGAAATAAAGCCGGTTGACGTGACTGGACGGTTTGACGGCGCAAGTGGACGGCGCGTCGTATTTCCACAGTGCACTTTTTCGTCCGTTGTGTTATAATGTGTCACAGCAGTGGGGAGGGCGGAACTACGCTTAGAGCCATTATAGGAGGAATTATGGAAAATCGCAATTTGGAATTTACCTGCACCGGGATGGAAAACGGCGGGAAATTCCCGACGGAAAACACCGGACGGGGGCAGGATATTTCACCGGAGTTTGTCCTCCGAAACTTGTCGCCCAGGGCCAAAACGCTTGCGGTTACCTTGGAAGACCTGTCCCATCCCATCAAAAACTTCACCCATTGGATTATCTGGAACATCCCCGCCGCCGACCGAATCAAGAGCGGGATTCCTGCCGGAAGCCGCGTTCCCGAATTAGGCGGTGCCTGTCAGGGAATTGGGTACGGTTTTCACCGATATGCGGGGCCTAAGCCGCCAAAAGGCAAAACGCATACCTATCGTTTCACCCTGTATGCGTTGGACTGCGAACTTGAGCTGAGTGCCCATTCCATGAAAAAAGCCTTTTTACAGAAAGCAAAAGGGCACATTCTGCAAAAAGGCTGTATGACCGGTGAATTTGAATAACAGGCGAGGAGGTTTCAATCATGTATGAACTGATTCAGGTTTCGGAACGGAGCTATTACATCCAAAGTCCGGCCAAAATCGGGCTGGTGAAGCTGAATGAGCAGGACGTCTGCCTGATCGACAGCGGCAATGATAAGGACGCGGGGCGCAAGGTCCGGCAGATTCTCGACGCCAACGGGTGGCGGCTCACCGCGATCTATAACACCCACTCCAACGCCGACCACATCGGCGGCAATAAGTATTTGCAGGGCCAGACCGGGTGCAAAATCTATGCTCCGGGGATTGACTGCGCCTTTACCCGTCACCCTGTCCTGGAGCCGTCCTTTTTATACGGCGGCTATCCGTGTAAGGAACTGCGGCACAAATTCCTCATGGCCCAGGAGAGCGATGCCCAGGAGTTGACCCAGGAATCCTTGCCAGAGGGCTTTGAAATCATCCCCCTGCCGGGGCATTTCTTTGATATGGTGGGCTTTCGGACACCTGATGATGTAATCTATCTGGCGGATTGCCTGTCCAGCAGGGAAACGCTGGACAAGTATCAGATCGGCTTCATCTATGACGTTGCCGCCTATCTGAAAACGCTGGAAATGGTCAAATCCCTGCGGGCAAAAACATTCATCCCGGCCCATGCCGCAGTCTCCGAGAATGTAGCCGACCTCGCGCAGTATAACATCGACAAGGTGCTGGAGATCGCGGACAAGATCACCGGCATCTGCCAGGAGCCGCTTTGCTTTGAAGCGATCCTGCAAAAGCTGTTTGCGGACTACGGGTTGACGATAAATTTTGAGCAATATGTTCTGGTGGGCAGCACCGTCCGCTCTTATCTGGCGTGGATGAAAGACAACGGCAGGCTGAACGCCTTGTTTGAAAACAATATGCTGCTCTGGCAGCGGGTATAAAAAACAGCGGCGCAGGGATTGGCTGACGATCCCTGCGCTGTTTTCTTGGTGTGTGCAAAAATGAAGATATTTTACAAGCCGGCAGAATCCCCGACTGGTATAATGGGACGGACAAGGAGGTACATCGCATGAAAAAAGAAGTTAGAACGGTAGTCTACGATGATGAACTTCGCATTGAGGCCTACCGTTTTGAGGGAATTGTGCAGCCTTTTCCGAACCATTTCCACGAATATTATGTGATTGGCTTTATTGAGGGCGGGGAGCGTGTTTTGTCCTGCAAAAATCAGGAGTACACCGTCACAGCAGGTGATGTCCTCTTGTTCAACCCCGGCGATAACCACGCCTGTGTCCAAAGTGACGATGGCACACTGGACTATCGGGGTATCAACATCACGAAAGAGGTCATGCTTGACTTGGCGGAGGAAGTCACGGGCAGGCGGGAACTGCCCGGATTTTCCCGCAACGTGATCGCTGATGAAGAAGTCGCCTGCTGTCTGCGTCCGCTCCATGAGCTGGTGATGAAAGGTTCCGGTGAGTTCGGAAAAGAAGAAAATCTGCTCCTGCTGGTATCTCTGTTGATTCAGAAATACGGTCAGCCCTTTGAAAGCTGTATCCCGGAGTGCCGGGAGGAGATTGAAAAAGCCTGCGCCTTTATGGAGCAGCATTACACCGAGCGCATCAGTTTAGACCAGATCTGCCGCTGGGCCGGGTTGAGCAAATCCACTCTGCTCCGGGCTTTTGCGAAATCAAAGGGCGTCACGCCGTACAGCTACCTGGAAAACATTCGCATCGGCGAAGCCAGGAAATTGCTGGAGCAGGGTGTTCCTCCCGTTGAGGCGGCACTGCAGACCGGCTTTTCCGATCAGAGCCACTTTACCAACTATTTCAGCCGATTTATCGGACTGTCCCCAGGCATTTACCGCAGCATCTTTACAGAGCAATCGGAGACAGGAGAGACTTGATATGGACAGCATGGAAACTGCGCTCAAGCAATATCAAGCCGATGAGACTGCGGGCCTTCTGCTTCGTTTGCCGGTTCCCTTGGGAGAAAAGGTTTGGCGGGTACAGCGTAACCCGGCCTGCCACCGATATGTGCGGGAAGCAGAAACCTTTTTGTATGGAAAAGTCGTGACCCCGCAGCTGATTGTAGAACCCATATCGTTTACATTGGCTATGCTGGATGACTGGGGAAAAACGGTGTTTGCAACCAAGAGCGAGGGAGAACAGAAAGTGAGGCGGCAAAATGGACTGGCAAAATGAAAAGTGCGTCATGGTCATTGACGAGAGCCTGCCGCTGGGCCTGATCGCAAATACGGCGGCAATCATGGGCATCACCCTGGGGAAGAAAATGCCGGAGGTGGTAGGGGCCGATGTGACCGACCAGAGCGGAAACGAACATCTTGGCATTATCGAATTTCCCGTGCCGATCCTGCGGGGATCGCCAGAGATCATTAAACAGATTCGGGAAAAGCTGTACCAACCGGATTTTCAAGGTCTGACCGTTGTGGACTTCTCCGATTTGGCCCAGGGCTGTAAGACCTATGACGAGTTCATTGAAAAGATGGGCCACGTTCCCGAAAGTACTTTACAGTATTTTGGCGTTGCCATCTGTGGTGCGAAGAAAAAGGTGAACAAACTCACGGGCAGTATGCCGTTGTTGAGATAATTATTCCGAATAGGGCCGAAAGGACAAGGCCGAAACTTATCCTTTTGGCCCTTTCATAAACCATAGCGGCGGCCCGTCATGGATAGCGCTGGAATGATGGGAGTGGTTCTGCTGCGGAGAGATGGATTTGCCCGCTTGAAAATATGTATCAAAAAATATTCTCCCGAATATAATAATCATTCGGGAGAATGTTTATGTGCGCGGTTGAATTATCTCCCAACTTGTGCTACAATCCGGGAGATAATTGATTGAGCAGAAGGTGACGGGATGCGGAAATTTGACTATGCAAAGCTGAAAAACCGAACTTGGGACAGTGAGATACTGGGTTATGTCGCCCAAATCCATGAGTATAAGGGGAAGCAACAGGTGCTTCTAAAGCAGATGCCCATGGAACTTGAGCGGCTGGTGGAGATCGCTAAGGTACAGAGTACGGGGGCTTCCAACGAGATTGAAGGTATCCGCACAACAAATACCCGCCTGAAACAGCTCTGTGCGGATAAAACTGCCCCACGGACGCGGGATGAGCATGAGATCATGGGCTACCGGGATGTGCTGAATACCATCCATGGGAACTACGAGTATATCCCTCTGCGCTCCAGCTATATTTTACAGTTCCATCGGGACCTGTACCGCTACTCTGAAAAGGGCATCGGCGGCTGTTTCAAAAATACGCAAAACTATATCAGCGCGACTGATACAGCGGGGAATACCTTTGTGCTGTTTACTCCTCTGCCACCCTATGAGACGCCGGAGGCCATTGACATGATCTGTGACAGCTGCAACCGGGTGATCGACACCCAGGAGGTTGATCCGCTGATTCTGATTCCAGTCGTTATCCATGACTTCCTGTGTGTTCACCCGTTCAACGATGGAAACGGCAGAATGAGCCGCCTGCTGACGACGTTGCTGCTCTATCGCTCCGGGTATCATGCAGGAAAGTATATTTCGCTGGAGAGCAAGATTGCGAAAAACAAAGACCTGTACTATGACGCTTTAGAGGCCAGTCAAGCCGGTTGGCATGAGAACGCGGACGATCCAACGCCGTTCATCAAATATCTGCTTTCGGTTATCCTGGCTGTTTACCGGGAGTTGGATGAGCGGTTGGAGCTGATAGGGGACAAGCCTTCGGCCATCGAGGTTGTACGCAGGGCCGTGGAGAGCAGGATTGGCAAGTTCACGAAAACTGACATCATGGAGCTCTGTCCTACGCTGGGCAAGACCTCGGTGGAGAGTTCCATCAAACAGCTGGTGGATGAGGGCGTCCTCATGAAGCACGGGAAAGGCCGGGCTACCTTTTATACCAAAGCTTGTTGTTGACTGGAACGGAATCTGTTATAATAATGGTAGAGAGAAGTTTTGCACAGTCTGAAAGGGCAAAGTTTATGGATGAACTGATGAAAAGAGAAAGCTCGTTGAACGACCCGCAGTCGGAGGACGCCTATCGCTCTATTCGTGGCTATGTGATCGAGGCACAGCGGCAGGTCTATACGGCGGTCAACGCCGCGATGGTGACCGCATACTGGAAGATCGGAAAGTCGATTTTTGAAGCCTGCGGGGAAAGCGACAGGGCGGCTTACGGCAAGCAGGTATTGCAATATATCTCTGAGCGGATGACGGCAGAGTTTGGAAAAGGTTTTGATCTCCGCAATTTGCGATATATGCGGCAATTCTATTTGGCTTTTCCAAATGTGAACGCACTGCGTTCCGAATTGAGCTGGACCCACTACCGTCTTTTGATGCGGGTTGGTGACGCCAAAGCGAGAGCTTTCTACATGGAGGAAAGCGTAAAAGCAGGGTGGAGCTCACGGCAGCTGGAACGGCAGATCAATACCATGTTTTACCAGCGGATGCTTGCCAGCCGGGACAAGGAGAGCGTCGCGGCGGAAATTCAGACCACGGAACCGAAGCCGGAGTATGAACGGATCATCAAAGACCCTTATGTGTTGGAGTTCCTGGACCTTCCAGCAAATGAGCATTTCTATGAATCCACGCTGGAGCAGGCGCTGATCGACCACTTGCAGAAATTCCTCTTGGAACTGGGGCGCGGGTTTTCCTTTGTGGCAAGACAGAAGCATTTCAACGTGGATGGCAGGCATTTCTACATCGATCTTGTATTTTACAACTATATTCTGAAATGTTTTGTACTGATCGACTTGAAAACGGACGACCTCACCCACCAGGACATCGGGCAGATGCAGATGTATGTGAATTACTTTACCCGGTATATGATGAACGAGGGGGATAACCCGCCGGTGGGGTTGCTTTTGTGTGCGCAGAAAAGCGATACGCTGATACGGCTGACCTTGCCGGAGGACAACCGGCAAATTTATGCCGCGAAGTATATGCCGTACCTGCCCACAGAGGAGGAGCTAAAGCGGGAGCTGAAGCTGGAGGAGTTTGAACGGCTGGAGGATGTATAGTGGAAGGCCAAAGGGTGCGAACAAAAAAGCCGCAAACCAAGGGGAGGATCTGCCGGCAGATCCTCCCCCAATTTTATAGTAACTCGTTTGTTTTTCGTGCCAGGTACAGCGGCAGGTTGGTGATCGCACCGTCCTTGCGGTAACCCCGCTTGGAGAAACGCAGGGCGTACTTGGGCTGATTCTGCGAGACGTACCGTTTGAAAGACGGGGCGGACTTATCCTCGCCGCCCTTGGCTTCCACAGGGATGATCTCTGTTCCGTATTGCAGGACAAAATCAATTTCACCATTTTTGTCCGAGAAATAGCGCGGTGCCGTCTCGAACTGACCCCGGAGCTGTTGGAGAACGAAGTTTTCTGTCAGCGGGCCCTTGAATTGGTAATCGCTTTTCAGCAGGATGGCGCTGTTGTCGATGCCGGCCATGTGCTTGAGCAGGCCGGTGTCAAAAACAAAAAGCTTGAACTGGTCCAGCTTGTCGAAGGCGGCCAGTGGGTGCTCCATTTTGGAGACGTTATAGACCCGGGTCAGCATCCCGGCAGAGACCAGCCATTCAATAGCCTCCTCAAAATCCCGGGCGCGGGCGCCGTCCCGGACGGCACCGTACATGAATTTCTCGTTGGGCTTGGCAAGCTGGGACACGATGCTGCGGAACACCATCAGGATGCGCCCGCTGTTGACCTTGCCGTTGTGCTTTGAGAAGTCATTTTCATAAATTTGGATCAACTCATCCTGAATCTGGTTGACCTTGGCGGGGTCTTTGTGCTTGACCCAGGAGGCCACGCACTCCGGCATCCCGCCGATGATGAGGTAATTGTTGTATGCTTCCAGCAGGCGGCGGTGGAAGATATCCTCGATAGGCTGTTCCTTCTGAATCGTGGCGTAGTAGGCGAACAGGGCGGGGTCTGTGGCCTCGAGGAACTCGTCGAAGGTCAGCGGCGTGACATCCAGCAGATTGACCATGCCTACCGGGTAGGATTTGGGCTGGGCCAGCAGAGTGCCCAGCAGACTGCCTGCCGCGATGACATGATATTCGCCAGCCTTCTCCTTGAAATACTTCAAGGCGTTCAGCGCCGCCGGGCACTCCTGAATTTCATCGAAAATGATGAGCGTTTCCCCGGGGAGGATTTTCTCCCCAGCGATCAGAGACAGAAGCTCGATGATCCGCTGGGGATTTTTGTTTACCTCGAAAATGGATTTCAGCGCATCCTCCTCGTCGAAGTTGAAGTAGACTGTGTGCTGATAGCAGTTTTGTCCAAACTCCTTCATCAGCCAGGTTTTGCCCACCTGCCGTGCGCCCTTCAGCACCATGGGCTTGCGATCCTCGCTGGATTTCCAACGGATCAGAGACTCTAATACGTTGCGTTTCATGTCATCACCGGCTTCTCGGAAAAAGGATGAGGATAGTGTAACACATTTTTCCGATGATTACAACGATGATTTCACACATTTTCCCGACAGAATAAGCGTTGTAACAACACATATTTCTGTGGTTGGGGAAAGGTTGTCCAGGACCAAGGCGCATGCTTGAAATGTTGGGACTGATAGGATAAAATCAGTTCAAGATTGATTATCAGGAGGGACCGTATATGGGAACGTTTTTGCAATATGCCCTGTTTCCCGGCTGTGATGTGACCTCTGCCAGCGCGGCGGTGGGAGCGGCGAGAAAAGCCGGGTTTGCCATCGACCCGGATAAGTGCCGGTACGCCCAGTCCTACGAGGGAACCCAGGTGCTGATAGAGGGGGACGAGCTGGGCTTTGCACCCCTGGCCAAGGCGCTGAGCGACTCCGCGGTCAATCCGGTGATGCTGCTGTACATCTACGACGGCGATTTCTGGGGCTATGACTTTTACAGCGGACATGAGGAGGCCCATTTCAGCACTCTACCTGACTACTTCGAGCCTGTCACCCAGGAAGAAAAAGCGCGCCTGTCCGGCAACCCGGCGGCGCTGATGGGGTGGTTCCCCATCCAGAATATCCATGCGGTCAAGTGTTATCTGGTTCATTGGTCCGACATGGACGAGGAGGAGTTGGATGGGGAACAGTTTGCCCTGGTGGGAGATCAGTTCCCCTATGGCGACTGCTGGCAGATGACGGATTTTGCGGCCTGTTTGGGCTTTCCCTGGCCCTTCGATCAGGCGGAGGGTGCCCCGCCTATGAAGCCGCCCCTGCCCAAGCTGGGGGAAATTCTGGCGCAGAACCTGCCGCGGATGCCGCGGGAGGAATCACTGCTGGATGTTTCGCTGCTCCGCGATTTGCCCTCCGCGCTTTCGGCTGAATACATCCAGCGGCTGTTGGATGAGGACGGGGTGCGGGAGTTCCGCTTTGAGACGAAAACGCCCCGGGATGTGATGGACGGGGTGAATGCACACCGCTGGACGTTAAGCCGTCCCGAGCGGGACCCGCTGTGCCAGCGCTTAGCGGTGTTGGCGGCGTTCTGTGCCTATTGGCTGAATGAGGGCAGCGCCTGGGGTTTCCTGGATCGCGCCACCTATGAGCCGCTTTATGGGAGTGCGGAGAAGCCTACGGACATTTATGTGCTCCGAGCCCGAGCGGCGCTGACAGATTTCACCAAACGTCACCGCGCGTGGAAGGATCTGGAGCGGCTGACGGAGTTAGACCCGACGAACCGCGCCCTATATCAAGCGGAGGCCAGGCGGTGGGTGCGGCAGGAAAAAGAGTGGCAGGAGCGGACAGAGCCCAGGAGACAGAACCTTTTCCAAGACTATGAGGAGAAGAAACGACAGGAGGCAGAACGGGAGGCAAAGCGGCTCCAGTTGATTTTGGAGAAGCGGCGGAGGCGCGGCAAGCATTAGAATATGCTGGGATGTGATTCGCAAATATACCGGTTTATAGGACTTCAACTGTGTTATCATTTGACCATGGAGAAATGACGACCAGAAAAGGAGGCTGTTCTATGAATCCCATCGGTTTCAACCCCTTTAGTAAGCATACAGACAAAGGCGGCGAGAAAAAGCCGGAGAGCAAGGTAAAAACTGAAATAAAGCCTACCATCGTGCAGATATTCTTCCCCGACCGGAACCGCACTCTGTCGTACTACAATGACCGCTTCGACCTCCGCGTGGGCGACATCGTGTTCGTGGACGGGAAACTGGAAGGTTTGCGGGGCCGCGTGACGGCCATCAGCACCCACTTCAAGGTGAAGGTCGAGGACTACAAGCGGGTGGTCGGCGTGGCGGACACCCACGTGGTGGGACAGTTTTTCCAGGCTGGCGCTCATCTTATCACCTTTGACCCGCTGGTACTGCCCTGGAAACAGTTTTGCTCTTGGGTGAAGCCGTCCCAAGAGGATGAGACGGAATATTACATCAGCTATGATGAAGACGGCTTTCCGCTGGACGATTTCAGCGGGCTGAAGGTGACCGAAGTGGTGGCTGAGCGGGGGCTGGACTATTACAGGGAGAACCGGGTGCGGTATCTGTGCCTGGATGGAGTGCAGGGACGGGCCATTGTGGAGGGCACGAAGCCCTACGAGGTGGAGTTCCAGTGTCGTGATGGGCAAATCAGCAATCTGTTTTGCGACTGCCCCTGCGGGTACACCTGCAAGCATGAGGTGGCGGTGCTGCTTCAGCTCCGGGAGACGCTGGAGATCATCGAGAAGAATTACGCGGCTCAATGGGACAGTTATTTTGCCATCGTGTCCAAGCCCATGTTTTATACCTTCGCTGTGGATGCCAATCCCAAGGCGGTGCTGAGCCTGAGCTGAGGGCCGGATTGGATTGAATACTTGAAAACACATGAGAGAATCACGCGGAAAGAAATTGATATGCTGCTCGGTATCAGCCAGTCCACGTCCAGCCGTCTTTTGAAACGGATGCTGGCCGAGGGAACCATCTGCCAGGAAGGCAATGAGCGGCGAATCCGGTATTTCTTGAAAATATTAAGCAGATTTCCGCTCTAACCTTATGTAACTCGGCAAATGGCGGCAAAGCCTTGATTTTCAGGCGTTTCCGCCATTTGCCGTGTGGGAGAGTTTTTCGCATATACCGGCATATCCCGGCGTGACTTTGCGCTGAAACGTAGTACGGAAGTAGTAAAAGCGGCCTTTCGCTTTCTTTTTTACTACGCAGCCAGCCGCTCCATCTCTGCCTTTACGGAACAGGCGTCAACATGGGTGTAATAGTCCAGCGTCATGGTGATGTTGGCGTGGCCCATGATATACTGCAAAGCCTTGGGATTCATACCGGCGTTGGCCATCCGGGTACAGAATGTGTGCCGGAGGGAGTGCGGGGTGATGCTGGGCAGCGGCTCCTTGTGGTGCTTGTTGTATTTCTTCACAAGGCCCTTAATCATGGAGTTGTAGTTGATGCCTACTCTCGGCGTACCGTCCTCCTTGAGAAACAGGAAGTTTGTGTAGCCGTCCACCGTGATGGTGGGTTTCTTCCCCCGGTTCTTCAGCACCCGCTTCAACGCCCGGTAGACCGGCTCACTCATGGGAATTTCCCGGTAGCCGCTCTTGGTCTTGGGCGTTTCAATATAGTAGCCGTTCTTGCTGTCCCGCAGGAGCTGGTGGTCTACACGGATCAGCCGGTTCTTAAAGTCAAGGTTCGTGGTCAGCCCGCAGAACTCGGAGATGCGAAGCCCGGTTCCCAGCAGGATGATAAGCTCATCGGCGTACTTCCGATACACCGGGTCATTCTGCGTGAAGTCAATCAGGCTTTCCTCCTGTTCCGGCGTCAGCACGGTTTTCTCACCCCTGTCGTCCTCCAGAACTTTGTTCAGAGCAAAACTGAACGGGTTCTTCCGAACGCAGTCATCCTCAATGGCGATAAAGAACGCCGCCCGGAGGGAACGCTTGTAGTTGCTGATGGACTGATAACTAAAACCTTTCTCCCTCATGCGGATAGCCCATTCCTTGGCGTCGGAGGGCTTCACCGCGTCAATGCTTTTCCCGCCGAGGGGATCATCCCGTAAAAGGCCCATCAGGTACTCCCGCTGCTTTTGGGTGCCCCGCTTCACATCCACCCGTTGACTGTTCTGCTTGGCGTAGAGCTGGCAGACGGTCATTTTTTTGCCCACGGTGTCGATGCCGTCCGCAATATCCCGGTTGATCTCCTTTTCCTTCTCACGCAGGGAAATATCGTCCCGCTTGCCTGTCGGGGTCTTGTCCGTAGCCACCAACTTCCAGGCGTAGACGAATTGGGGCTTGCCGGTGCCGTCTGTGTACTTATATGCGTATCTCCCGTCTTTTCTCTGGCTCTCTCCAGTTCTTAAAATGCGGCCTTTGCTGTCACGTCGTTTCTCCGCCATTGTAAAAAACTCCTTTCCAAAACTGGAACGAGCCTTGATACGACTTGGGTATATTCTATCATATTTCCGGCTCTATGCAAATCTGCGAATTAGATCACATCCAAGGAGTCGATGACCTTTTCAAACTGTTTGCGCTTGATCTGGATGCGGTTCCCGTTCATTATCAGCCAGTTGGCATCCGGGTTTTCCTCCGCCAGTTTCCGCAGCTTCTTTTCCCCGATGCGGAAATACTTGGCCGCTTCCTCAATGGTGAGTGTGTACTTCTCCCAAATAGGCACATCAGGATAGCTCATACTCCCGCCCCTCCTTTCGGCGTTACCACATATTCCATGCCAGGGCGCTGGCCGCAGTAGACACAAATTTCTTTTTCAGCCTGTCCCGGTACAGCTTCCCGCAAAGCAAAAGCGCCTGTGCCGCGAAAAGCGTCAGCACAAGCGCCGCATAAGCAGAGCGTCAGTTTTGGGG
>JAIEFH010000046.1 GCA_029067025.1 Oscillospiraceae bacterium
TCGTCGGCAGCGTCAGATGTTTATAAGCGACAGGTACAGCGCCCGCATCAGCCGCAGGCTGGGCTCCTTTCGATCCTCCCACTTATAGGCGATAAAATCTGGGCGGGTGAACGCAGTCGTGAGCAGATGGGTGAGCACAAACCGCACAGGCGTGGTCAGATTTCCCACCCCGCTGCCCCGAATAAAGTTTTCGCTCAGCTGGCCGCGAAGAACCCAGGGGTATTTCTCCCTCAACCGCAGCAGCACCGCCGGATGAAAGGATTCCACGCAATATGTCCCGTTCCAGCCCTCCAGCGCCGCCATAGCTGCGTCGGTGAGGGCAACGAAGTTGCCCCGCTCCACCTTCAGCTCAATGACCAGGGGCGTTTGCCCCTCAAACAACTCCAGCACATCTTGAAGCAGCGGGATATATTCCTGCGTCCCCATCAAAGGATAGTCCTTCAGGTCGGCGGCGGTAAGATCCTCGATCAGCGCTTTTTTGCCGCACACCCTGGTGAGGTCGCTGTCATGTACCACGGCCAGACTGCCATCCGCCATGAGATGGACGTCCAGCTCCGCGCCAAAGCCGTGGTCGACGGCCCGGCGGAATGCCGCCATGGAGTTTTCCGGTATGCCTTGGGCATCGTCGTGAAGCCCTCGGTGGGCATATTTGACCCCGTCCAGCTTATCCCATCCGGGCTGCTTCCGCCGGGGCTTGACCAGCAGGCACCAGGCGCCTGCCGCACACAGCCCCGCAACGCCTATCTTCGAAATTGTTTTCATTTGATCTATCATTCCTTAAATTTTTTCATCAAGCAACCTGTTCCGCTGCCGTCGCAAGCACGCAACGGCAATACACACGCCGGTAGCGAGTTTAAAGCTCTTTTTGGTTACTTTTTCTCTCCGTGGGCCGCCTACGGCGGCTTAGGCTGTAAGTGCCCGCACAGTGGGCACTGCACGCAAGAAAAAGTAACTTAATCGTCCATATCCCCAAAGGCATCCAGCCCTGTCTTGGCTTCGGCCTTGCTGTCGCCATGGCGGACAAACAGCATAGTCACAAAGCTCATGGCCACAAAGAACGCGGCGTAGGGGAACAAAATCTGATAGCTGATCTTCTTCATCAGCGTGCCCGCCAGCACTGGGGTGATGACCTGGGCCGCCATGGACGCGGTGTAGTAGTAGCCAGTGAACTTGCCCACATCGGAGCCCTTGCACATCTCCACCACCATGGGCAGGGAGTTGACGTTGATGGCCGCCCAGGCCAAACCAACCAGGGCAAACGCCACGTACATGAGCGGCGTAATGGAGGAGGAGTAGGCAGTCAGCAGGTATCCGGCCAAAAAGCAGCTGGCCAGCAGGATGACCCCCGCCTGGATGGTGCGCTTGCGCCCGAATTTGGAGGCGATGATACCGATGGGGATATAGGACACGATGGCGCCCACAGTGGCCACCATCAAGCAGGTGTTGGTGCCGCCGATGCCCTCCCCCAT
>JAIEFH010000047.1 GCA_029067025.1 Oscillospiraceae bacterium
CGGGAAAAGACGTCCCGCCCAAAGGAGTCACAGCCGAACAGATGCCGGAGGGAGGGCCTCCCGTTCCGGTCCCCGGAGCTCATGGCGGAGGGCACATAGGGCGTCCAGA
Organism: Oscillospiraceae bacterium; assembly: GCA_029067025.1. Classification (GTDB taxonomy): domain Bacteria; phylum Bacillota; class Clostridia; order Oscillospirales; family Oscillospiraceae; genus Enterenecus. The sequence continues at coordinate 110 of JAIEFH010000047.1, forward strand.
AGAAGCCTACGGCGATAAATATCAGCATACACGCCGTTAAAATGATCCCAATGGTGAGATACCAGTTCTTTTTCCTCATGGCGCTCACCTCCCGTCGATCCGGGGGTCCATCACCCGGTAGAGCAAGTCGGCCAGGAAGTTACACAGCACCACCACCCCGGCCAGCAGCACCACAATAGCCTGTACCACCGGGTAGTCCCGGTTGCCGATGGACGAGATGAGGATGCGGCCCAGGCCGGGGATGGTAAAGACCTGCTCCACCACGATGGAACCCGCCATGATGTCGCCGATGGCCATGGCCAGGAAGGTCACCACCGGGATCATGGCGTTGCGCAGCACGTGCCGCCACAGCGCGGAGCTTTGGCTGTTGCCCTTGCTGTAGGCGGTGCGAATGTAATCCTGGCCCATCTCCCCCAGAATGGAGCCCCGCAGGAGCTTCACCGTCATGGCGCTCTTGGGCAGGGCGATGGCCAGGGCCGGGAACACCATAAACCGCAGATGCGCCCCCAGACCATCCTCCAGGGGGACGTACTTTGGCTCGAACCACTTCAGCACCAGGGCGAACAGGAACATCAGGCCGAGGCCCATGATGAAGTTGGGCACGGACATGGTGACCTGGGTGAGCACCGTCACCACCCGATCCACGATCCCCCCCTGGTGTCGGGCGGAAATCAGGCCCAGGGGCAGGGAGATGACCACAATCAGCACAAAGGAGACAGCCGCCAGCACCAGCGTCACCTTTGCCTGGGCGGCCACCAGCCCGGACACCGGCATATCGTATTTGTAGGACTGGCCGAAGTCCCCGGTGACAAAGGCGGTCAGCCAGCTCCAGTACCGCTGATAAATGGGCTGATCCAGCCCCAATTGGGTGCGGAGGGCCAAACGCTGCTCCTCGGTGGCCTCGATGCCCAGGATGGAGTCGGTGGGATCGCCGGGGATGACGGAAAAGGCCACAAAGGCCAGCACACTCACCAGCAGCAGGGTGCCGATGAGCAGTCCCGCCCGTTTCAGCAAGGTTTTTCCCACGGGAGAACACCCCCCTTTCGATTTCATGGGAAAAGAGCGGGACGCCTGCGGGCGCCCCGCTCCTTCAATTATTTGTAGCTGATCGTCGACATATCGCACGCCTCGGTATTCCCCCCGCCTACGGCGGGGGAATACCATTATTTATAACCGATGGTGGACATATCAATCACATAGGTGCGGTAGAAGGTAAAGCCATCCAGCGCCGGCTTCATCACCACCAGGTCGCACAGATCCTGGATCCACAGGCTGGCCGCCTTCTCGTTGAGGATCTCTTCCGCCCGCTTGTACAGCGTCACCTGCTCCTCCTCGTCGGTGGCGGCCATGGCGCGGGCCACCGCGTCGTCGAACTCCTCATCCTGGAAATTGATAAAGTTCTTCTGGTTGTCGCTCATGTACCGCACCAGCATCTCCCGTGCGGTCATGTCGTCGGCGGAGATGCCGCATACCGTGGTCTGGTAGTCCCGGCCCCGATAGACGTCGGACACCCAGCTCTCCCACTCCACCTGCACCAGCTCCGCGGTGATGCCCACCGCCTTGAGCTGCTCGATGATGACCTGGGCGGTATCCACGTGCTGGGCATAGTTGGACGGGGCGGTAATGGTCATGGTAAAGCCGTCGGGATAGCCCGCCTGGGCCAGCAGCTCCTTGGCCTTCTCCACGTTGGGGGCATAGTTCCCGGCCAGCTCGGGCATGAAATACTTCTCCTGGGCGGGGTACATACTGGTGCCGGTGGGCACGCCCGCGCCGCCGCAGACAAAGTCGATGATCTCGTCCACATCAATGGCGTAGTACATGGCCTGGCGCACCAGCTCGTTGTCAAATGGCTCCACGGCATTGTTGATGTACAGCGCCTGCACCAGCTTCATGGTGTCCTGGTGGACGGTAAACCCGTCCTTCACCTCGCCCTCCAAATTGTTGGGCAGATGGACCACCATGTCCAGCGTGCCGCCCTTCAGGCCGACGACCATGGCGTTCACGTCGGGAACGATCTTGAAGGTGACCTTGTCCAGCTTGGCCGCCTTCTCCTGGTTCCAATAGCCGCTATACTTCTCCATCACCAGGCTGTCCTGGGGGGCGTAAGAGACAAATTTAAAGGGGCCGGTGCCGATCATAGTCTCGGTGATGGTGGGGCCGGAGTCCTTGGGGATGATGGCGGCGGTGAGGGCATTGAGGAACTCCAGGCTGGGCCCCGCCAGGGTGATGACCACATGGCTGTCGTCGGCTGCCTCGATCTTGGAGACATTAGAAAACGCCGAGACCAGAGGCTTTCCATCGTTCTCCGATCCGGCGCAGCGTTCCAGGGAATAGACCACATCCTCGATGGTGACGGTCTCTCCGTTGTGGAACGTGACGCCTTCCCGCAGGGTAAAGGTGTACGTTGTGGCGTCCTCAGAGATCTCATAGTCACTGGCGACGGCCGGAATCACCGAACCGTCGGGGCTGGCCTTCACCAGTCCCTCGAAGATGTTGAACAGAACCTCGCGAATCCCCGCCGTTTTGGCCAGCTGGGGATCGAGGTTGCTCAAATCCTGTGCGATACCTACCGTGACTGAGTTCCCGTTGGAGCCCTTACCCCCTGTACACCCGTACAGGGAAGCCGGCAGCATGGCGATGACTGCCAGCAGCAAAAAGGCCCGTTTGACAAACATGGGCTTTTTGCTTCTTCCTTTGGGTAACTCGCCCGATTGCGCAGATGCCGAATCGTTCCCGCTGCGTCCCGTGCCTCCTGTGCATCCGCACAGTGAAGCCGGCAGCATGACGATAGCGGCCAGCAGCAAAAGGGCCCGCTTCTTGAGCTTGGGCATTTTGCTTCTTCCTTTCCTGGGCAGCACCGTGAAGGTCCTGCCTGCTGCATTTCTCGCAACTGTCTTTATTCAGTTGTCGGGCCTATTGTAACATACTCCCTTAAAATTGCAATAGGCAATTTTCACAGCAAAAAGCTTTTCGCCATTTCCAGCCGCTTTTCGTCCATCCCCCGCAGATGGGGGCGGAGAAAGGTAACTTCGTCCGCCCCTGTCAGCTTTCTTTATTTTTCTGGGACAGCCGCTCCATGGTGTACTCCAGGCAGCCCCCCACCAAAATGTCAAAGTCGTCCATCCGCTCGATGACGCTGGAAGGCATTCCCCGCTCCACCCAGCTGAGTACGATGCTGGCCAGCGCCTGGGTGAGTACCTCCGACATGAAGCCGATCTGATCCTCTGTCACGCTGTACCTCTGGGCGGCCAGCCGGACGCGCGTCTCCACCAGGGGCGCGGCCCACTGCCGGAGATCATGCTCCACATAGCTGCGCTCATACGCCCGGTAGACGTTGAGCACCACCGTCCGGTTTTCCCGCAGCAGGGTCAGCGTCTTTTCCAGGGCGGCCCGCCACTGATCCGGGCTGGGCACTTCAAACTGCTCTAAAAACCGCTGAATGCCATAGTCCACCACGCCGTACAAATCGGAAAAGTGATAATAAAACGCCTGCCGGGAGATGCCGCACCGCTCCACCAGTTCGGTGACGGTGATGTCGTCCAGCCGTTTGACCCGGAGCAGCCCGCTCAGCGCTGTCATGATCTCATCTTTGGTAGATTTTGGCACGGTTTTCCCCTCTCTCCCGATTCTCGGAACATTATACCGGGTTCCCCAAGGGTTCGCAAGGAAAGTTTCTTTACATTATTTCTATTTTGTCAAAGAATATTTTTTCCCGCCTGCGGCACACTTGATTTTGGGTGATATACGGTGAAAAAGGCAAATTCCAAAACTCTGTGGTATGCCCTGGCGGGCGGGGCCGCCGCCTCGGACACCTTTGTCAAGTTCCTGGACGAAATGCCCGGCGGCTTCCTGATCTATCACGCGGAGGGCAATGAGGAGATCATTT
>JAIEFH010000048.1 GCA_029067025.1 Oscillospiraceae bacterium
GGCCTGTTCGCCGCGCTGACCCTGGCCCGGGCGGGGCTGCGCCCCATCGTGCTGGAGCGGGGGAGGGACGTGGACGAGCGCACCATGGACGTAGAGCATTTCTGGGCCACCGGATCGCTGTCCCGCACCTCCAACGTCCAGTTTGGCGAGGGCGGCGCGGGCACCTTCTCCGACGGCAAGCTCACTACCGGGGTGAATGACCCCCGCGTCTCCCACGTATTCGACATTTTTGTCTCCCACGGCGCGCCCGCCGACATTAAGTACTCCCACAAACCCCACGTCGGCACCGACGTGCTCCGGGGCGTGGTGAAATCCATCCGGGAAGAATTACTAAGTCTGGGCGCGGATATCCGCTTCGAACACCAGCTCTGGGCGCTGCATTCGGATGGTGGGCGGTTGTCGGGCATTACTGTGATGACCGAATCCGGCCCCTATGACCTCCCCTGCGACGCGCTGGTGCTGGCCCCCGGCCACTCCGCCCGGGACACCTTCCAAATGCTGTACGAATCCGGCCTCCCAATGGAGCGCAAAAGCTTCGCCATCGGCGTGCGCATCGAGCACAACCAGGAGGCGGTGAGCCGCGCCCAGTTCGGCGACTTCTGGGATAAACTCCCCGCCGCCGACTACAAGCTGGCCTGTCACCTGCCCTCGGGCCGCTCGGCCTTCACCTTCTGCGTCTGCCCCGGGGGACAGGTGGTAGCCGCCGCCAGCGACTACGGTCAGGTGGTCACCAACGGCATGAGCCTCCGGGCCCGTGACGGCGTCAACATCAACGGCGGCTTCCTGGTGGGCGTGAACCCGGATGACTTCGGCGGGGACGACCCCCTGGCCGGGGTGCGCTTCCAGGAAAAGTGGGAGCGGGCCGCCTGGGATCGGGGAACCGGGAACGCCCCGCCCCTCAACGACCCCAGCCACCCCATCTTCCACGCCCCCGCCCAGCTGGTGGGGGACTTCCTGGCGGGCCGCCACTCTGACGGCCCCCGCTCGATTTTGCCCACCTACCGTCCCGGCGTCACCTGGACTTCCCTGGACGGTGTGCTCCCCGATTACGTCCTCACCACATTAAAGGAGGCCCTCCCCATCTTTGACCGCAAGCTCCACGGCTTTACCCATCGGGACGCGGTACTCACCGGGGTGGAGACCCGCTCGTCCTCCCCTGTGCGTATCCTGCGGGACGGCTCCTACCAGTCCCCCGCCCTCCCCGGTCTCTACCCCTGCGGCGAGGGGGCGGGCTACGCCGGGGGCATCGTCTCCGCCGCCGTGGACGGCATCCGGGTGGCGGAAGCGGTGGCATCCCAATAGGTATTATTTCCCCAAAACGGGGCATACTGGGATCATCCGACAAGAGGAGGTTGTTCCCAA
>JAIEFH010000049.1 GCA_029067025.1 Oscillospiraceae bacterium
GTGAGGTAGTGCTGACGGGCCAGCACGGTGGTGGGCACCAGAATCGCCGCCTGCTTGCCGTCCAGCACGCACTTCATGACGGCACGGAGGGCCACCTCCGTCTTGCCGTAGCCCACGTCGCCGCACAGCAGGCGGTCCATGGGCCGGGGGGCCTCCATGTCCTTTTTGATCTCCCGGATGGAGCGGAGCTGATCCTCCGTCTCGTCGTAGGGGAAGTCCTCCTCGAACTCCTTCTGCCAGGGGGAGTCGGCGGCGAAGGCGTACCCCGGCTGGCGCTGGCGCTGGGCGTAGAGCTGGATCAGGCCGCGGGCCAGATCCTTCACCGCCGCACGGGTGCGGGCCTTGGCCCGCTCCCACTCGCCGCCGCCCAGCTTGGACAGCTTCTTGGTCTCCGGGTCCTCGCCGCCGCCGATGTACTTGGCGATGGCGTCAAGCTGGGTGGCGGGCAGATATAAAGTGTCCGTCCCGGCGTAGGCCAGCTTGACGTAGTCCTTGTCCACCCCGTCCACCGTCATCTTCACCATGCCCACAAACCGGCCGATGCCGTGGTGCTCGTGTACCACCAGGTCGCCGGGGGAGAGGTCGGTAAAGGAATCCACCTTGCGGCGGTCGGCGGCGTTCTTCAGCCGCTTTCCCTTCCGGCGGGGCTCGTTCCCGCCCTCCGTCAGCACGGCGTAGGGACAGCCGATGTAGTCAAACCCCGCCGACAGCCCGCCCACCGCGATGGTGATCCCACCGGGCCGGGGCAGCTCGTGGAGCTGGAAGTCCACCGCCGAGCGCACCTTGCGCTCCCGCAGCATGGATTGCAGGTTCAGCGCCCGCTGCTCGCTGCCCACCAGCACCACCGCGCCCACGTTGGAGGTCTGGAGCTGGGTGAGATCCGCCGCCGCCGCGTCCAGGCTAGCCCCGAAGGAGGAGAGCTGCCGGCCCTGGGCGGTGAGGATCACCTTGGGCGGCAGGGGGGCGGCGGAGGTGGTGAAGGAGTCCAGGAAGCATAGGGCGTGGTCGGCCAGCACCTCCATCAGCTCGTCCATGGTGGCGGAAAAACGCGCGTGCTTTCCATTCAGCTTGCCGGCTTCCAGCAGGGTTTTGATGTCCTCGTTTAACTGCCACTGCCAGTTTTTGCCCCGCTCCGCCACCCGGCTGGACTCACTGAGGCACACGATGGCGTCCGGGGGGAGGTGGTGGGCGGCGGTGGCCAATTTTGCGTATCGAGCGGGGAGCTGGCAGTCCCCCAGGCGCTCCCACTGTCCGTTTTCGTCCCGGATGGGCAAAAGCTCGCTGACCGGCAGGAACACCGCCTTGTCCAAGTGCCCGATCCGCCGCTGGGAGGACACGTCGAACAGGCCCATGGAGTCCACGTCCCGGTCCCAGAACTCGATGCGGACGGGGTCGTCCGCCCCCGGGGAGAACACGTCCAGGATGCCGCCCCGCAGGGCGAACTGGCCCACGCCCTCCACCTGCTGACAGCGGGTGTAGCCCAGGGCGGCCAAACGGTCGGCCAGCTCGTCCAGGTCGTAACTGCCGCCGGCCTCTACGGTGACCACGTGGGCGGCCAGCTCCTCGGGGGGAAGGGTGCGCTGCAAGAGGCCCTCCACCGTGGCGGCGATGAGCTTTGTCTGCCCCTCGGCCATGGCGTGGAAGGCGGCGAGGCGCTTGTGCTCCCACTGCTTGGAGGCCACCGCCCCCTCGTGGAACAAAAACTCCCGGGCCCCGATCACGGTGGCGGGGACGCCGGTCAGCGCCGTCACGTCGGCGGCCAGACGGGTGCACTCCGATTCGTCGGCGCACACCAGCACCACCGGCACGTCCAGACGGGCCAGCAGGCCCGCGGCAAAATGCGCCCGGTGGACGGGGGACAGCCCCGCCACCTCCACCGGCGAACGGCCCGCCTCCAGGGCGGCTTCCAGCGGCCCATACTCCGGCACCTCATTTAAAATATTCAGCAGCAGTTTCATGGGATGACCTCAAACTTGAAAAATTTGGAAGATGATGGGGCAAAGTGACGTGCGGCATGGAAGAGCCAGCCGAGGGTCGACCTGGGCAGGGCTCCCCTCCCCGCGCGCGGGGGAGGCCCGCTGCGGCTCGCATAAGGGTGCTCAATTGAAGCGGTTCATGGCCTTCTGAGGGCCGTCCCGCAGGAAGCATTCCACCGCGTCGGCGGCACGCTTCACCGCCTCGTCCATCACCTTTTTGTCCTCGCCCTGGAGTTTGCCCAGCACCCAGTCCGCCATGTCGTAGTCCGGGTGGGGTTTGCCCCCCACGCCTACCTTCAGCCGGGGAAACTGGTCGGAGCCCAGGTGCTGGATGATGCTCTTGAGCCCGTTGTGTCCGCCGGCGGAGCCGCCGGTGCGGATGCGCAGCTTGCCCAGGGGCAGGTCCACGTCGTCGGAGATGACCAGGACGTGGTCGGGCGCGATTTTGTAAAACCGGGCCGCCTCGCCCACCGCTTCGCCGGACAGGTTCATATAGGTGGTGGGCTTCATCACCAGCACGCCCTGCCCGCCGATGACGGCGGTGTTGGTGAGGGCCTTGAACTTCAGGCGCTGGATGGGGAAGCGGCCCCGCTCGCCCAGCTCGTCCGCCACCAGAAAGCCCACGTTGTGGCGGGTGTTTTCGTATTTGTCGCCGGGGTTGCCCAGGCCCACGATGAGCCAGGAGACGGGGAGTTTTTTGGAGAAAAACATAAAATACCTCCAGGAAGTGCGGAGCCGTCGTGAGCGGAGCGGATGGAGCGAAGCGAAGGTAAAGTCAAGGCCCACATCGTGGGCCTTGATTTTACCTGAGACGGAGTGAAGCCGCGCGTCGCGAACAGGCGTAGCATGACAGCAAGGGAACAACCGCCCCGGAGCTTTGCCCCGGGGCGGATTTTTGTTTTTTACGGTTTATTGCCAGAGCTTCGACACGGAAATCTCCTGATAGATGCGCTCAATGGCCTCGGCGAACAGGTGGGCCACGGACAGATACTTGATCTTGGGGCAGATCTCGGCGATGTTCTCCTTGGGCTGGATGGTGTCCAGGAACACCACCTCGTCCAGCGCGGAGTCGTTGATACGCTGGATGGCGGGGCCGGACAGCACGCCGTGGCTGGCGCAGGCGGTGACCGACTTGGCGTGGCCGATCTCCACCAGGGCCTGGGCCGCGTGGCACAGGGAGCCGCCGGTGTCCACCATGTCGTCCAGCAGGATGACGTTCTTGCCGGTGACGTCGCCGATGATGTTCATGACCTCGGAGGAGTTGGCCTTCTGGCGGCGCTTATCCACGATAGCCATGGGCATCTCCAGCTTCTGGGCAAAGGCCCGGGCCCGGGCCACGCTGCCCACGTCGGGGGAGACCACCATGGTCTCCTCATGCACGGGGGCGAAGCGGCGGAAGAAGTGCTCTACGAATACGGGGGAGCCCAGCAGGTTGTCCACCGGGATGTCAAAGAAGCCCTGGATCTGGTTGGCATGGAGATCCATAGTCAGCACCCGGTCGGCGCCGGCCCGGGCAATCAGGTTGGCCACCAGCTTGGCGGAGATGGGGTCGCGGGGCTTGGTCTTGCGGTCCTGCCGGGCGTAGCCAAAGTAGGGGATGACGGCGGTGATGCGGCCGGCGGAGGCCCGCTTCAGCGCGTCGATCATGATGAGCAGCTCCATCAGGTTGTCGTTGACCGGGGAGCAGGTGGACTGGACGACGAACACGTCGGAACCGCGGACAGTCTCATAGATGGAGACGAAATTCTCGCCGTCGGAAAACGCGCCGGTTTCGGCGTTGCCCAAGGGGATGCTCAGTTCCTTACAAATGTCGCTGGCCAGGGCCTTGCTGGAGCTGCCGGAGAAGATCTTCAAATCCTTGCCGTGTGAGATCATGCTTCCTCTCTTCCTCTCTTTCATCATATGTACATCAATATTTGCGCACAAATAAATGATAACGGTAAAGGGCACCTCAAATATTATAACAGAAACCAGGCGTTTTTGAAGGGATTTTTCTCAGTTCTGAAAAATTATAACATTGTGACGAAAGGCAGGGGAGAAAAATGAGAAAAAGCGGTGAAAATGTCGAGAACCACTCAGGCGGCGGAGGGCAGCCAACGCTGGATGCGCCGGGTCTGGTAGAGATGAACCACCTCGATGGTGGCGCAGATTTTGTCCGCCATGTTGACCACCAGCGCCTCCCGGCACCGGGGCAAATGGATGGCCAGAGGGAACATATGGGACACGATGGCGTTTTTCTCCTTGTCGCTCAGGTCGGGACACAGGGCGGAGGCGTTGCGCAGGGCGAATTCCGGGTGATCCAGGCACTGGTTGCCCGGATGGGCGGAAGCGTCCCAGGGATCGTATAAGTACAGGTCATGGAGCAGTCCCGCCCGGGCGGCGGCCCGGTAGTCCCAGCCAAAGTACCGGGCCAGCCGGAAGGCCATGTAGGACACGAACAGGGAGTGCTGATAACAGGTGATGGAGAAATGATGCCGCCACTGCTTCATGGAGTTGACCTCCGCGCTCTCCAGCAGGGGGCCGACGCACTGGAGGAAGGCGGCGGTGTTTAGGTCATGCTTGGACATTCAAAAAAGACTCCTTTCTGAATTGGGTGCTGAAATGAGTCGAATATGGCTTTTTGACGGGCTGTCTGGCGTGCCTGGACGCGCTGACGCAATTCATTATAGCAGGCCCAAACTGTTTTGTCAGCAGTCTTTTGCAAAAATTAAACGGAAGATTTGGAAAATTTTTCTTCCCTTGACAAGGGATGACCGCCGTGATATGATAACTGTACTAGTACGGATAATACAATTGTCGAAAGGAGGCGGGGCCATGCTCAGCCTGAATTACCGGGACAGCCGCCCCATCTACGAGCAGGTGCGGGACGGGCTGCGCCGGCTCATCATCACGGGGGCCATCCCGGCAGGGGATAAGCTGCCCTCCGTCCGGGCCATGGCGGGACAGCTCGCCATCAACCCCAACACCATCCAGCGGGCCTATGAGTCACTGGAGCAGGAGGGCTACGCCTACTCGGTGCCGGGGAAGGGGAGCTTCGCCGCCCTGCCCCAGGACGTCACCGACAAGCGCCGGGAGGAGCTGTTGGCTAAGCTGGACGCCATCGTCCAGGAGCTGGTGTACCTGGGGATGACCCCAGCGGACATCGGCGCGCGGTGTGCGGCCTGGAAGGAGGAAACGAAATGATCGAAGTGAAAAACGTGGTCAAGAGCTTTGACGGCTTCCACGCCCTGGACGGGCTGACCATGACGGTGCCGAAAGGCGCCATTTACGGGCTGGTGGGGCCCAACGGCGCGGGCAAATCCACCATCCTGCGCCACCTGTGCGGGGCCTACCGCCAGGACTCCGGCGAGATTTTGCTGGAGGGCGCGCCCATTTACGAGAACCCCGGCCTGAAAAGCCGCATGGCGGTCATCCCCGACGAGCTGTATTACTTCGGCTCGGCCTCCACCCGGGACATGATGAAGTTTTATAAGGGGATCTACCCCAACTTTGATGTGGAGCGCTACCAGCGCTTGAAGGAGGCCTTCCCCGAGGTGGACGAGAAGCGGGCCATCCGCCGCCTGTCCAAAGGGATGCAGAAGCAGTCCGCCTTCTGGCTGGCCCTGAGCTGCAAGCCCGACTACCTGCTGCTGGACGAGCCGGTGGACGGGCTGGACCCGGTGATGCGCCGGCAGGTGTGGTCCCTGCTCATGGGGGACGTGGCCGAGCGGGGCACCACGGTGCTGGTGTCCTCCCACAACCTGCGGGAGCTGGAGGACGTGTGCGACCACGTGGGCATCCTGAGCCACGGCAAGGTGGCGCTGGAGCGCTCCCTCACCGAGCTGCAGGGTGGAACCGTCAAGGTGCAGATCGCCTTTGAGACAGAGAAGCCCCCCGAGCTGCCGGAGGATCTGCACATCATCCACACCAGCAACGTGGGGAGGGTGTACACCTACATCGTCCGGGGGACGGCGGACGAGGTCACCGAGAAATTTAAACCGCTGAATCCCCTGTTTGCCGACGCGCTCCCCCTGACCCTGGAGGAGATCTTTATCTATGAAATGGGAGGTGAGGACTATGCGGTCCGTGAAATTGTACTATGAAAGGACAGCGTATCAGAGCTCACCATTTGTGGTAGGACTGGGAGGTGAAGGTTATGGAGTTTAAAAAATCGTTCTTTGATTGGACGGTTTTCAAGAAAACCATCTGCCGCTTCTGGCCCCTGTGGGCGGCGTACTTCGCCATCTGGCTGGTGTCGCTGCCCCTCAGCGGGCTGATGATGCTGCGCCTGGAGGCCAACGCCCGCCCGGGGCTCACCGGCGGGTATATGGAAAACTTCGCCTTCAGGCAGGTGCCCGGAGCGGCGGAGAATGCCTGCCTGCCGCTGGCGGTGATGTTCGGCGTGCTGTGCGCCATGGCGGTGTTCAGCCACCTCTACAACGCCCGCTCGGCCAACCTGTTCGGCTCCCTGCCCATCAAGCGGGAGGGGCTGTTCGTCAGCCACTACCTGGCGGGGCTGGCCTTCTTTATTGTGCCCAATGCGGTCATCTTCCTGCTCACCCTCCTGGTGGAGCTGGCGGGAGGCTGTGTGAGCGTGCAGGGGCTGCTGTTCTGGCTGGGGGTGGCCTGCGGGGAGTGTTTCTTCTTCTACTCCCTGGCGGTGTTCTGCGCCATGTTCACCGGGCACATCCTGGCCCTGCCCGCCTTTTATGGCATCGTCAACATACTGGCCTACGGGGTGACGGCGCTGGTCTATGCGGTGTTCCAGAATTTCTACTACGGCTTCTCCGGGTTCGGCGGCGGAGTGAGCCGGGTGGTGAAGTGGCTCACCCCGACCAACTGTTTGTCGGTAAATGTGAGGAGCTACTGGGATTACGCCGCCAATCCCACAGACGTGGGGGATCCCTTCGACTACAGCCAGCGCATCCTGAGAACCTACGGTTTGGGCACGGTGGGCATCTACGCCCTGGCGGCGGCGGTGCTGACAGGGTGCGCCTTCCTCCTTTACCGGGCCCGGCGGCTGGAGAGCGCCGGGGACGTGGTGTCCGTGCGCCCCATGAAGCCGGTGTTCAAGTACGGCGTGGCCTTCTGTGTGGGCATGGTGTTCGGCGTGGGCACCTCTTTCATGCTGGGCGGCGGCGAGTTCACCCTGATGGCCGCCATCCTGATCTGGGGCGTGATTGGCTACTTCGCCGCCCAGATGCTGCTGGACAAATCCTTCCGGGTATTCAAAAAGTGGAAGGGCGGATTGGCGGTGACCGGGGTGTTCATCGCGCTGTTCCTGGTGGTGGGCTTCGACCTCACCGGGTACGAGACCCGTATCCCCGACCCCGCCAGTGTGAAGTCGGTGCAGGTGGACGCCAGCAACGGTATCTACCTCAACGACACCGGCGACAGCATCTGGCTGGATGTGACCGATCCGGCGCAGATCGGGCAGCTGGTGGATCTCCACCGGGCGGCGGTGGCCCAGCGGGATCATCACGCCGCCAGCGGGAGCGGCCGCAGTATGCGGGTGGAGCTGACCTATACCCTGAACAGCGGTTCCACCCTGACCCGGGAGTACTGGGTGACCCTCTACCCCAGCGAGGTGGAGCAGGAGGGCACGGCTGCCTGGGCCATGGAGCGGCTGTATCACAACACCGATTTCTATTGGCGGGCGTATGAGTTCGACCGGCTGGAGGACGCCATCGCCGAGGGGAAACGGCTGGATCGGGCGGAGTTCTGGCACTATGACGAGGAAAAGGGACAGCTCACCACCGTGGTGGGCTACGGGAACGACGCCCGGGCCCTGCTGGACGCGGTGGAGGAGGACTTCCAGGCCGGACGCATCGGCGTGCGCACCATTACCAATGAGACGATCCTCAACTACGAGTATAAGGACACCCTGGTCTTCTGCGTGACCGACCCGGCCAAGGGGAACAGCTTCCGGCGGATAGAGATCGCGCTGGATGAAGGGGCGGCCGGCACCCTGACGGAGCTGGAGCGGCTGGGGGCGGACTTGGATCTGACCCATGACGATCAGGAGTTGAGAGAAGCGCTTCAGGGCTGGATGGGCTGAGGGACGTTAGACGGACTTTTCGCGTAAAATTTATCAGGCAGTCCCCCCGCAAAGGATTTGCAGGGGGACTGCTTTTTTGCTATAATAGAAAAAATTTGAATGAGGAGGCCGCATCATGCCAGGGAAAGAGGAATTCATCGAGATCTATACTGAGCATATACACCGGGAGGGCAGCGCGGAGCTGCTGGACTACCTGGAAAACAAAAGCGACTTTTTCACTGCCCCAGCCTCCGCCCGCTACCACGGCTCCTACGCCGGGGGGCTGTGCGACCACAGCGTCAACGTGTTCCGCTGTTTGGAGGCGTACCTGGCCCGGGACCGGGTGCGCGAGGTCTACGGGGTGGAGTACCCCATGGAGTCGGTGGCCATCGCCGCCCTCCTCCATGACCTGTGCAAGATCGGCTGCTACAAGGCGGGCACCCGCAACGTGAAGGACGACGCCACCGGCAAATGGGAGAAGGTTCCCACCTTCTTCTATGAGGACAAGCTGCCCTATGGCCACGGGGAGAAGAGCGTGTATATCATCTCCGGGTTCATGCGGCTCACCCGGGAGGAGGCCATGGCCATCCGCTGGCACATGGGCTTCTCCGGCACCGAGGACAGCCGGATAGTGGGCCAGGCCCTCCAGCAGTACCCGCTGGCCTTTGCCCTGGCCACGGCGGACATGGAGGCGTCCTACTTTTTGGAGAAGGCGTGAGGCAAGCCCCCTTCCCGCGACGCGGGGGAGGGGGCTTTTTCCATCAAAATTTGGCCCCGCCCGTCAGATTCGGGGGCGCTGCCGCGTCTTATCCATGAAGCTTCAAAACGTGACACAAAAGAGGTGAACCCCTATGACACAGGAAGAGTTCCTAGCAATCTTCGACCAATACCGCTCCATGGTGTACGCCCTGGCGCTGAGCTACACCCGCTCACCCCAGGACGCGGAGGACGTGTGCCAGACGGCGTTCCTGCGCCTGCTGGAGCGGCCCCCGGCGCAGGGGAAAGAGAAAGCCTGGCTGGCCCAGGTGACGGTAAACGAGTGCCGCAGTTTACTGCGCGCCCCCTGGCGGAAGCGCCGGGTGGAGCTGGAGGAGGGGGCGCTGGAAAGCCTCAGCTTTGAGCAGCGGTCGGAGGGCGCGTTGTGGACGGCGCTGGGGTCGCTGCCCCCGGCTCAGCGGGCGCTGATCCATCTGCGGTACTACGAGGGGTTCACCGTGGCCGAGCTGGCGGGGCAGTACCGCGTCCCGGCGTCGGTCATCTCCGCCCGGCTGTACCGGGCGAAAAAACAGTTGAAAAAACAATTGGAGGGATCGGATCATGGATCGATACCGCGGAATGTTTGACCAGGTGGTGGAGCAGCTTGGGCCGGGTCAGGACAAGGTGGACGCGCTGCGCGGGTCGCTGGCCCGCCGGTGCCTCGACGGACAGACGAAGGAGGTCATACCCATGAAGAAACACCCCGGGCTTTTGCGGGGCGCGGTGGCCGCGGCGGCCTGCCTCGCCCTGGCGGTGTGCGCGGGCGTATACCTGTACGCAGGCCAAAGCGGCCCGCGCCCCGACACGGCCCAACTGCCCCGGCTCCCCCTCAGCACGGAGGTCACAGAGCCCAACGGCATGGGCTTTGAGGGCTATCTGGCCTTTGACAGTTCGGAGCTGGTCAACGCCAACCCCTGGACAGAGGGGACGAAGCTCTCTACGCTCCCTGTTTACCGTAATCTGGCGCCGCTGGACGGGGCCGGGGTGCCGAAGGTAAGCCCCGACCCGGCCCGGACGCGGGAAACCCTGCTGGAGACTGCGGCCCTGTTGGGTCTGGATCCGGGCGATGTGGAGATTGATGAGAACCCGGAGCTGGGCCTGGACTTCACCGCCCGGGCGGAGGGGGTCACCATCCGGGCCTGGGAGGACCGGACGGTGGCAATTTCCTTTGACCCGGCTGTTTCGCTGCCGGAGGGATATGAATTCGGCTATTCCGCCACCTATGATGAGCTTGCCGACGCGGCGGAATATCTCAAGGTCCAGTATAAGGATCTGATCGCCATGGACGATCCCCAGGTCAACATCTCCGGCGGCGACTACACCTTCTACGGGGATCAGATGTACTCCCTGGAATTTTTTGACGCGGGGGACAGCCTGGTGGACACCATGCTCAACTACAATTTCCACCGGGCGGCCTTCTTTGGCAATGATGAGGGCAAGCTGTTCATTGTCTGGCTTTACAACACGGATCTGTCCGAAAAGGTGGGGGACTATCCCATCATTACCCCGGACGCGGCGCAAAAGCTGCTGCTGGAGGGACGGTATATCACCAACGCGCCCTATGAGCTGCCCGGGGAGCAGTACGTCAAAAAGGTGGAGCTGCTCTACCTGACCGGGGGACGGGAGGAATACTTCATGCCCTACTACCGCTTTCTGGTGGAGCTGCCCCAGGATGCGCAGGAGAACGGGCTTCGCTGCTACGGGGCCTACTACGTCCCCGCTGTGGAGGAGACGTATCTCACGGGCCTGCCGGTCTGGGACGGCAGCTTTAACTGACCGCGTCAAACAAGGAGAAATAAAAGCCCCCGCCGCGTATACGCGGCGGGGGCTTTGTTCAATAAATAGAGTCCAGAATCTCAATGGCCTGGGCCACGGCGTGGTCGTCGCAGCTGCCCAGGAGCTGCGCCCCCCAGTCCTTCACGGGCTGGGAGCAGTTGGACGGGGCAAAGGGGATGGCGCTCAGCGCCAGCATGGGGATGTCATTCTGGTTGTCCCCGATGCAGTAGAGGTTTTCCCGGGAAACGCCCAGCAGCTCCGCCGCCTTTGCCACCATGGCACCCTTATGGCTGCCCTTGTCGGTGACCTCCAGCAGGTAGCGGTTGGAGAAGATGGCCTCGTAGTCGTCCCCCCAGCGGCTGAGGAGGTGGGCCTGTACCTCCTTCAGATAGGGCTCGTCCTGCTCCAGGATCACTTTGGTCCAGGGGGTGGGCATCTCCGGAATGAGGCAGGGGGTCTGCCGCCCGCTTACCCGCTTCAAATGCTCCGTGGTCACCTGGTTGGGGTTGTAGACGTAGATGCTGTCGTCGTGGTACGCCTCCAGGGCCAGGTCGGGGAAGTCTTGGAACAGCTCCACAAACCGGGCGGGGGCGGCCTCGTCCAGAAAGGTGCGCATCAGGTAGCGGTCCGCGTCGTAGTCGTAGAGGGCCGCGCCGTTGGACAGCACCACCGGGGCGTTGAGGGACAGGTTCTCCAGGGCGATCTGGGGGGTAAAGGTGCGGTGGGCCCGGCCGGTGGCCACGGAAAACCGCCCGCCGTTTTCCTGAAAATAGCGGATGGCGGCGTGGTTCTCGGGGGAGACGGTGTGCGCGCTGTTATATAAAGTATCGTCGTAGTCGCTGTATAACAGCACGCCATCGAATTTGCCCACAGGGAGGCCCTCCGTTCTTTGTCAGGCGATGTCCTCGCCCAGAATGTATTTCCGCGTGGAATCCAGGTTATAGAGCGCGACGCAGATGATGACCGTCAGGATGCCGGACACGCCGACGGTAATGCCATTATAAAGGAAGGAGTAGAACCACTCGTTGGTCATGGTCAGGCCAAGGAAGGTCTCGGGCATCCACTCGCCCCAAATGGTCGCGCCGGTGACAAGCACACAGACGAAGCGGCCCAGGCAGCCCACAATAGAGCCGATAACCACGCCGGGCATCCCCTTTTTGCGGCCGATCCCGGCAAGGCCGATCAGGGTGATGGCCAGGATATAGTCGCCCAGGATGGACTGCCAGCCCACCACCTCGCCGGAGAGCGCGAAGTCCAGGATGCCCATGACCAGTCCGGCCAACAGACCGTCCGCCACGCCCCAGCGCAGGGCATATACGATGATGGGGAGCATCATCAGGGAGACAGAGCCGCCGTTGGGCAGGTGGCCGAACTTGAGCGCGCCCAGCACCTCGCCGGCGGCGATCATGATCGCGCCCTCGGACATAGCACGGATTACGTTGTGTTGTTTGTTCATTGTCGTTTCCTCCTAAAATAAGTATACCGCAACGCAAACGGTGCAATGCGGTAAGCGAGAGAAACGACAATGGCCCAGCAGGCTTGCGCCTGCCTGTCGAATACACTTCCTACGCCGGCATTACCCGGATCAGGTTCTAGGGACCGGGGGCTGCCATTTGCCCCACATCTCAGCCGGAACCGCTTCCAGCGCCCCTGTGATATTCCATTTACGCTGCGGTGGCACTATTGTATTCCATCAAAACGGCAATGTCAAGAGGCTGGGCAAAAGGACGAAAAAAAGGGCGGATTTTTGTGGACTTTGCCGGGGCCCCAACAAAATGTGCCACCCCGGCCCAAATTCCGCCATGAAGCAACAAGATGTGCCAACTTGGGGGCGGCGGCCCTTGGAAGCGCTGGAAATTCAGGGGTTGACGAGCGGGGAAAAAAGGTGTACGATGTGTCTGTAACCATTTTGTAACTCTTTTACTTGAGTTTGTTACGGTTTTGTTTGATCGAGAACCAACGCTTACAGGAGGGACTTTTCGTGAAGCAGACCGAGAGAGATCACAAAACGCAGGAGAATAAAAAAGAGGAACTCGGAACCGCCGGCCAGAACAGCACCAGGCCAACCGGCGGCTGGAGGGACTATATCGAGCAGGCCGAGGCCGCCGAGAAAAAGGCGGAGCAGGAGGCCGCGAAAGCCCGCGCCGCCCAGATAAAGGCTTCGAAAAAACGCTTCCAGCCCAAGGTACTGGCGGACAAGGCGAAGGCCGCGCTCAGCGCCGCCAAAAAGGGCGGAGCCGGACAGGGGCAGTTGAAGGAGAAGGCCGTCCGGGCCGGAAAAGCCTTGGCCGAGGGCGCCGGGGTGTGCTGGGAAAAGACCTGCGCCGTCACCGCCGAGGGATGGGACAAGGCGGGCCGCGCCATGTCCAAGGTTCGGGGCGTGGTGGCTCGCCACCCTGTGTCCCCGCTGCTGTATGTGACGCTGCTGGCGGTGTTCATCGGCGTCACCGCGTTCCAGAGGACCTACGCCCGGGCCTATGTGCTGGAGGTCAACGGCCAGGAGGTGGCCGTGGTAGCCAGCCCCGACGAGAAGGACGCCATTGTCAGCAACATCGAGTCCCGGGCCTCCGACATCCTGGGTGAGCAGTACGATTACGACGCCGAAATTTCCATGACCCCGGTGTATGTCACCCCTGATGAGCTGAGCGACACCGCCCAGGTGGAGGACGCGCTGTTCGAGGACGTGGGCGCATGGATGACCGCTTACGGCCTGCGGGTGGACGGCCAGGAGTTGGGATACGCCGCCACCCAGGAGGAGCTGTACCGGATGCTGGACGAGGCGGCGCAGCCCTACCTCACCGCCGACACCGTCAGCTATGAGTTTGTGGAGAACGTGGAGGTCTATCCCATCGAGATGCCCTCCAACACCAAATTTGACGTGGAGCCAATCCGGGAAACCCTGGCCCAGATGCGGGTGGAGCAGTCCACCTATGTGGTGAAGAAGGGCGACACCTTCAACGCCATCGCCTACTCCCTGGATATGTGGCCCTATGAGCTGTCCGTCCTCAACCCGGATGTCATCGTGGATAAGCTGTGGGTGGATCAGGAGCTGATTATCCAGGAGGCTGTGCCCTATCTGTCGGTGCAGAATTTCACCGATGAAACCTATGAGGAGGCCATCCCCAGCCCGGTGGAGTATATCGAGACCGCCGAGCTCTATGTGGGCGACACCAGGGTGAAGGAGCAGGGCGAGGACGGCCTGGCCCGGGTCAATGCCCGCGTCACCTACGTCAACGGCGTGGAGGTGGAGCGGGAGATCCTTCAGTCCACCACGCTGGAGGAGCCTACCACTACCTACACCTACACCGGCACCACCCCCCGGCCTGTCACCGCTTCCAACGGCTACTTCATCTGGCCGGTGCGGGGCACCATCACCTCCAACTTCGGCGGGCGCAATCTGTGGGGGCGCTATGACTTCCACCTGGGCCTGGACATCGCCTGTCCCACCGGCACCAGCGTCAAAGCCGCCGACGGAGGCACCGTCATCAAGTCCGGCTGGAGCGGCAGCTATGGCAATCTGGTGGCTATCCGGCATGACAACGGCTATATCACCTACTATGCCCACAATTCCTCCCTGCTGGTGAGCGTGGGCGATAAGGTATACCAGGGCCAGGTCATCGCCCGGGTGGGCATGACCGGCAACGCCAGCGGCCCCCACTGCCACTTCGAGGTGCGCATCAACGGCACCAGCGTCAACCCCAGGAACTATCTGCGGTAACCCAATCAGCCCTTTGCCACCCCCGGCATCTGCCGGGGGTGGTTTTTTTCTAAAAATCGAACAAATCTCTCAAAAAGCCCTTGACAAAATCGAACGAATATATTAATATAGCGGCAAATAAAACAAAACGACGAGCGGCAAACCGCCGGTCGGGCGCAAAAAGGCCCGGTTTATGGGACTATGAGAGTGATATGCTGAACTCATCCGATCAGAGGAGGGTTTGAACCATGAAAAGCGTTACCTATACTTTTATTACCTGGAATGGCGGCCAGCGGGCGGCTGGGTTTGACGGCGCTCTGGACAGCGGCCGTCAGGTTGTTATGGTGCGGCAGTCGGGGCGGCAGGGCCGGACGCCTGGCGGGAACAACGTGATCGACTTGACCGCCTGGAGGGCCGCCAACCAGGAGCTTTGGGAGGAGCAGTCGGAGCTTGAGCCGGAGTACAACCTGGAAGAGGCGGGGCCCGAGACTCCCGTCCGCCGGGCGCGGAGCCGCCGCTGGCGCGCCCATGTTGACCCCGAGCTGCTGGCGATTTTGAGCGTGGTTGGGGTGCTGGCGGCGCTGGTGGTTCGGGTGCTGGCGTTTTGACCCGAAAAAAGACACGCAAAAGGGCCGTCCCGGAAGATCCCGGGACGGCCCTTTTTTGATGTTCCGCAATGGGCACGGCCCATTATAGCTGGCTTTTCAGCTTGTACAGGAGGTTCATGGCCTCGATGGGGGTGAGGGTCTCCACGGAGGTATTCCGCAGCTGCTCCAGCACCGCCGCCCCGGCCATGTCCCCCAGGGAGACCTGGCCGGATCCCTCCTGAGGCGCCTGGGGCCGGGCGGGCGCCCAGCCCTGCCGCTCCAGCTCGCCCAAAATCTCCCGGGCGCGATCCACCACCTTGTTGGGAACGCCGGCCAGCTTGGCCACCTCCACGCCGTAGCTCTGATCCGCCCCGCCGGGGACGATCTTGCGCAGGAACACAATGCCGTCCCCCCGCTTTTTGGCGGCGATGTGGTAGTTCTTCACCCCTTCAATGGTGTGCTCCACCTCGGTCAGCTCGTGGTAGTGGGTGGCGAACAGAGTCTTGGCCCCCAGCCGCTTTTTGTCCGCGCAGTACTCCAGCACCGCCCGGGCGATGGACATACCGTCGTAGGTGGAGGTGCCCCGGCCGATCTCGTCCAGGATCAGCAGGGAGCGGGAGGTGGCGTTTTTCAGCATATTCGCCACCTCGGTCATCTCCACCATGAAGGTGGACTGGCCCGCCGACAGGTCGTCGGAGGCACCGATGCGGGTGAACACCCGGTCCACCACCCCGATCCGGGCGGAGCGGGCGGGGACAAAGCTGCCCATCTGGGCCATGAGCACAATCAAAGCGACCTGACGCATATAGG
>JAIEFH010000005.1 GCA_029067025.1 Oscillospiraceae bacterium
GGCCTTCACCGGGCCGTAAGCCCGCTCGAAGATGGCCTCCAACTCCTTGTCCAGCGCCGCCCGGGATTCGTAGCTCATGGCTTGCTGGCGCACGGGGGACGCTTCCTGCTGGGCGGGGCGCTCCCCCTCCGGCCGCCAGCCGCTGTCCAGGTGCATATGGGAGCGCACCTCATCCCAGGGCACATTGAACCCCGCCCCATGTGCGCAGAACACCGATCCAGCGGGGTTGGCGATGTCCCGCTCCGGGTCGTAGCCCATGGCCTCAATGACCGCGTCCGCGTTGTGGCAGGGCCGGTAGCCCTCCACCGCGCAGGAAAAACGGCCCCGCCCGCCGGTGTAGGCCGCCACCTCCGTCCAGTAGCCCCCCACCTCGGACACGGGGACGCTGCCGGTCAGGGTGGACATATCCCCAGCCGTCTCAGGAGACTGGAAGTCCGCCCCCATGCGCTGGAGGTCGGTCATGGCCCGGCCCACATTGCCCGTGGGCACCTCCAGCCGGAAGGCGTACCATGGCTCCAGCAGCACGCTTTTGGCGCACATCAGCCCCTGCCGCACCGCCCGGTAGGTGGCCTGGCGGAAGTCGCCCCCCTCGGTGTGCTTCAGATGGGCACGTCCCGTCAGCAGGGTGATCTTCATATCGGTGATGGGCGAGCTGGTGAGCACGCCCAGGTGGGTTTTCTCCATCAAATGGGTGAGCACCAGCCGCTGCCAGTTGCGGTCCAGCACGTTTTCCGAGCAGGCGGTGTCCAGCACCAGCCCCGCACCCCGCTCCAGGGGCTCCAGCAGAAGATGCACCTCGGCGTAGTGCCGCAACGGCTCAAAGTGGCCCACTCCCTCCGCCGGGGCGGCGATGGTCTCCAGATAGACGATGCGCCCGGGGCCAAAGGACACCTCTGTCCCAAACCGCCGCTCCATCAGCCGGGACAGCACCTCCAACTGCACCTCGCCCATGAGGTGCAGTTGGATCTCGCCCAATGCCTCATTCCACTCCACCCGGAGCTGGGGATCCTCCTCCTCCAAAACGCGAAGCTGGGACAGCAAAGTGTGTGTGTCCCCGCCTTCCGGCGGGAACACCCGGTAGGCCAGCACAGGCTCCAACTGGGGACCTTCCCAGTCCTCCTCACCGCCCAGGCCCTGGCCCGCTTGGGTCTGGCCCAGGCCGGTGACGGCGCACACCGTCCCCGCCGGGGCCTCCTCCGCCGGGGCGAACTTCGCCCCCGAGTACAGCCGGAGCTGGGTGGCCTTTTCCTCCCAGTCCGGGCCCTTCACCATGTCCCGCACCTTCAAAACGCCGCCGGTGACCTTCAGCCAGGTCAACCGCTCCCCCCGGTCATCCCGGGAGATCTTGAACACCCGGGCGGCAAAGCGGTCGGGCCAGTCCGGCTCCAGGGTGAAGCGATGCAGAGCGTCCAGCAGGGCGTCCACACCCTCCACCTTCAGCGCCGAGCCAAAGAAGCAGGGAAACAGCTTCCGCTCCACGATGAGGGCGGACAGATCCCCGTCGTCCAGCGCCCCCGTCTCCAAATACCGCTCCATCAGCCCCTCATCGCACAGGGCGGCGTGCTCCAGCACGTCCTCCCATGGGCCAGAGAAATCCGCGCAGCCGTCGCTCAGCCGCTCCCTCAGCTGGGCCAACAGCTTGTCCCGTGCCGTGTCCGGCTGATCCATCTTGTTGATAAACAGGAAGGTGGGCACCCGGTGGCGCTCCAGCAGCTTCCACAGCGTTTCCGTGTGGCCCTGCACCCCGTCCGCGCCGCTGATGAGCAGCACGGCGTAGTCCAGCACCTGAAGGGTTCGCTCCATCTCGGCGGAGAAGTCCACATGGCCGGGGGTGTCCAATAGGGTGAACTCGCAGTCCCGCCAGTCCAGCCGCGCCTGCTTGGAGAAGATGGTGATGCCCCGCTCCCGCTCCTGGGCATCGGTGTCCAGAAAGGCGTCGCCGTGATCCACCCGCCCCAGCCGCCGCACCGCGCCGGACAGGTACAGCATGGCCTCGGACAGGGTGGTCTTGCCCGAGTCCACATGGGCCAGCATCCCGATGGTCAGCCGCTTCATCATCCACTCTCCTTGCGGCGGTCTTTCCGCCTTTTTCTGTCATATCGGTCAGTTAAATAACTCCGCGTTTTCCTCAAACAGCTCCCGCACCTTCCGCTTCAAAAGGCGGTGGCTGGATTTTTTCAGCTCGGGGTCGTCGGCGATCAGCTCCTCCGCCGCCTCCCGGGCCTCACGGAGCAGCTCCATGT
>JAIEFH010000050.1 GCA_029067025.1 Oscillospiraceae bacterium
TGGCGGCGGAGGACGGCATTAAGCCCCAGACGGTGGAGTCCATCAACCACGCCAAGGCTGCCGGTATCCCCATCATTGTGGCCATCAACAAGATGGATAAGCCGGAGGCCAACCCCGAGCGCATTAAGCAGCAGCTCACCGAGTACGAGCTGGTGCCCGAGGAGTGGGGCGGCGAGACGATTATCTGCCCCATCTCCGCCAAGACCGGCATGGGCATCGACAACCTGCTGGAAATGGTCACCCTCACCGCCGAGGTGCAGGAGTTGAAGGCCAACCCCAACCGCACCGCCCACGGCGCGGTCATTGAGGCCCGGCTGGACAAGGGCCGGGGCCCCGTGGCCACCCTGCTGGTGCAGAACGGCACCTTGCGTCAGGGCGATGTCATCATCGCCGGTATCGCGGTGGGCCGTGTCCGCGCCATGACCGACTATCGCGGCAATAAGGTCACCGAGGCCGGCCCCTCCGTCCCCGTGGAGATTATCGGCATGGGCGAGGTGCCCGGCGCGGGCGACGACTTCCACGCCGTGGCCGACGAGCGCATGGCCCGGGAGCTGGTGGAGCAGCGCAAGGCGGAGATGAAGAACGCCACCACCGGCGCGGCCAAGCAGAAGGTGTCTTTGGAGGAGCTGTTCAGCCAGATCCAGGCGGGCGAGATGAAGGACCTGAACGTCATCGTCAAGGCCGACGTCCAGGGCTCCGCCGAGGCGGTCAAGGCCAGTTTGGAGAAGATCTCCAACGAGGAGGTGCGCGTGCGCGTGATCCACTGCGCCGTGGGTGCCATTAGCGAGAACGACGTCATGCTGGCCACCACCTCCAACGCCATCATCGTGGGCTTCAACGTCCGCCCGGACAAGAACGCCGCCGATTCCGCCGCCCGCAACAAGGTGGATATGCGGATGTACCGGGTGATTTACGACTGCATCAACGAGATCGAGTCCGCCATGAAGGGTATGCTGGCTCCCAAGTTCAAGGAAGTGTCCCTGGGCGAGGCCGAGGTGCGCCAGGTGTACAAGATCACCGGCGTGGGCTTCGTGGCCGGCTGCTATGTCACCGAGGGCAAGGTGGCCAGAAACGCCCAGATTCGCCTGGTGCGGGACGGCATCGTCATCCACGAGGGCGTGATGAACTCCCTCCAGCGCTTCAAGGACAGCGTGAAGGAGGTCGCCCGCGGCTACGAGTGCGGCATCGGCATCGAGAAGTACAGCGACATCAAGGAAGGCGACGTGATTGAGGCCTTCGTGATGGAGCAGATCGAAGTGTAATTCGCAGGGGCGGGCGGTTTCGCCCGCCCCGTTTTTACGGGAAAGGAATCAGATCATGATCGAGATCGTTCCTCTTGGCCGGGAAGAAAAGGGCCGGGAATTGACCTTTCATTATAGGACAAACTACTATTATGACGTCACAGTCCAGGAGGGGCCGGAGGGCTGGCGGGCGGCTTTGAAGCGCCGCCCCTTCGGCCAAACGGAGGAGCGGGAATTTAAGGATAAGCTGCTGGAGGACTGGCTGGAGGAGCCCCAGCTCTATGGCGCGGTGGAAAACGGCCAGACCGTAGGCTACCTTGAGCTGAGCCATGAGCGCTGGAACAACCGAATGCGTATCTCAAATATTTTGGTGGCGGACGGCGCCCGACGGCAGGGCATCGGAAGCCTTTTGATGGAAACCGCCGTCTCCGCTGCCCGGCAGGCGGGGGCCCGGGCCCTGGTGCTGGAGACTCAGAGCTGCAACGACCCCGCGATCCAGTTTTACCGTAAGAACGGATTTTCCCTGACCGGCTTCGATTTGACCGCCTATTCCCAGACCGACGTGGAAAAACGGGAGGTCCGGCTGGAGCTGGCGCGGGCTTTATCACCATAATCATCCCACAAAAGGAGAAACCCTATGCCAAGCAATCGTATTGGACGCATTAACGAGGAAATCCAGCGGGAGATGTCCTCCCTCATCCGCACCGTGAAGGATCCCCGGGTGGCGGACGCCGGCATGGTGAGCGTCACCGCCGTGGAGACCACTCCCGACCTGAAATACGCCAAAATCTATGTCAGCGTGCTGGACAAGTCCGCCTCCGCCCAAGTGCTGAAGGGACTGAAGTCCGCCTCCGGCTACCTCCGCCGGGAACTGGGCCGGGCGCTCAACCTGCGCAACACCCCTGAGCTGTCCTTTGTACGGGACGACTCCATTGACAAGGGCGCCCACATTTTGGATATGCTGCGCAATCCCGAGGTGGTCAAGCCCGCCAACCCCGCCAACGCCCACATCATTCTGGACGAGGAGGACTGACGGCCATGGACTACCGGGAAGCGGCCGCATTTTTAAAGGCCCACGACAATTACCTGATTTTGACCCACAAGCGTCCCGACGGCGACACCATCGGCTGCGCCGCCGGGCTGTGCCGCGCCCTGCGCGGGCTGGGCAAGACCGCCCACATCCAGCCCAATGAGGACGCCACCACCCTGCTGGCGGGCTACCTGGACGGCCTCACCGCCCCCGAGGGCTTTGTCCCCGACACGGTGGTGAGTGTGGATATTGCCGCGCTGGGCCTGCTGCCGGACAGCGCCCAGCCCTACAAGGAGCGCATCGACCTGGCCATCGACCACCACCCCTCCCAGGAGTTCTTCGCCAAGGAGACCTGCCTGGAGGCGGACAAGGCCGCCTGCGGGGAGATCATCTGGAAAATCTGCAATGAGCTGGGCGTGATGGATGTGGACATCGCCGCTCCGCTGTATGTGGCGGTGTCCACCGACTGCGGCTGCTTCGTGTACGCCAACACCACCCCCCACACCCACAAGGTGGCGGCGGCGCTGATGGAGCAGGGCATCCCCGCGCAGGCGCTGAACAAGCGGCACTTCCGCACCAAATCCATGCGCCGGATGAAGCTGGAGAGCCTGATTTTGCAAAATATGCATCTGTATCACGGCGGCACGGTGGCCGTGGCTCCCATCTCTCTGGCCATGATGGACGAGGCCGGGGCCACCTCGGAGGACACCGACGACCTGGCCGCGTTTCTGGGCCAGATCGAGGGGGTGCTGCACACCGCCACCATCCGGGAGCATGAGGGCGGCGAGTGCCGCATCTCCGTGCGCACCCGCGCCGACCTGCTCAACGCCACCAAGGTTTGCGCCCGACTGGGGGGCGGCGGGCACAAGGCCGCCTCCGGCTGCACCGTCAAGGGTACGGTGGCCGAGGCGGAGGCCGCCATCCTGGCCGCCATTGACGACCAATTGGCCCAGCCCACGCAGGACTAAGGTCAAGGGCCTAAAAAGAAACTTTAAACTGGCCGTTATATGATTCCGTGGGGGAAAGGGGCCATTTTTGTGCCGAATGGAATTATTGTGATTGACAAGCCCCAGGGCTGGACCTCCATGGACGTGTGTGCCAAGCTGCGGGGAATGTTCCACGAGAAACGGGTGGGCCACGCCGGAACCTTGGACCCCATGGCCACGGGAGTTCTGCCCGTGTTCATCGGGCGGGCCACCCGGGCGGTAGAGTATGCCGCCGATTCCGATAAGGAGTACATTGCGGGGTTAAAACTGGGCGTTGTCACCAACACCCAGGACACCACCGGCGAAGTGCTGGAGGAGCGGGAGGCTTTCGTCACAGGAAGCGCGCTGGAAGCGGTTTTGTCCCGGTTTGTGGGGGACGTTGAGCAGATTCCGCCCATGTACTCCGCCATTAAAATCAATGGCAAAAAGCTGTATGAACTGGCCCGAAAGGGGAAAGAGGTGGAGCGCAAGCCCCGCCCCGTCACCATCCATGAGCTGGAACTGCTGGGCTGGCCGGACGCGGGGGAGGATTTCCGGCTCCGCGTCCGCTGCTCCAAGGGTACTTACGTGCGCACCCTGTGCCACGACATCGGACAGGCCCTGGGCTGCGGGGGGTGCATGAGCTCCCTGCGGCGTGTGAAGGCCGCTGGCTTTACCCTGGCTGATTCTGTTACATTGGAGGCCGTCCAGGAGGCGGTGAACGGGGGAGAGGGGGAGTCTCTGCTCCTGCCGGTGGATACTTATTTTGCGCGCGGCGGCTGGAAGGCTGCCGTCACCGTCCGCCCTGCCGCCGAGAAGCGGCTGCGCAACGGCAGCGACATCTCCGCCCCCGGCGTGGAGATGGAGTGCCGCGTGTACAGCGAGAACGGGGAATTTCTGGGCCTGGGCCGCGGCGAGGGTGCCCGCCTGCGGCTCATCAAAAGCTTTTTCGAGGTGTAGTTACTTTTTCTCGAGAGAAAAAGTAACCAAAAAGAGCTTTAAGCTCGCCACCCCCATTTTTTCATAGCTTAAGATTTCTGCCCGGCAACGGAACAGATTGCTTTATTTGGAGTCTGAGTAATATGGATCAAGAAAAAAGAGTGATTGCCCTGGGCTTTTTTGACGGGGTTCATCTGGGCCATGGGGCGCTGCTGCGCCGGGTGGCGGAGCGGGCGCGGGAGCTGGACGCCATTCCCTGCGCTTTCACCTTTGACCGCAGCCCCGCCGCCGCCCTCACGGGGAAAACCGTCCCTCTGCTCAGCGGCGTTGACGACCGGAGGAACCTGATGGAGGCACTGTACGGCATCCAGGAGGTCATCGTGGCCCCCTTTGACGTCATGCGGCAGATGGACTGGCGGGACTTTGTGGCCCAGTACCTGCAACAGGAGCTGGGCGTCGTCCATGTGGTGGCGGGGCACGACTTCCACTTCGGCTACAGGGGGGAGGGCACCCCCCGGCGGCTGGCGGAAAAGTGCAACCAGCTTGGCATTGGCTGCGACATCATCCCCAAGGTGGAGCTGGACGGGATCACCGTATCCTCCACCTACATCCGTATGCTGGTGGCGGCGGGGGATATGGAGGGAGCCGCCCGGTTCCTGGGCCACCCCCATGTCCTGTCCGGCGAGGTGGTTCACGGCAGCGAGCTGGGCCGCACCCTGGGCACCCCCACCGCCAATCTGACGGTGCCCGAGGGGGTCATCGCCCCCGCCTTCGGCGTGTACGCCACCCGCGCTGTGCTGCCGGGTGGAACATACCTGGCGGTGACCAACGTGGGCGTGCGCCCCACGGTGAATGAGGACAAAACCGCCGTCACGGTGGAGCCCTGGATTTTGGACTACCACGGCGACCTGTATGGCCGGCACATCCGGGTGGAGTTTCACGCCCACCTGCGGCCGGAGCGGAAATTCCCCTCGGTCCAGGCTCTGCGGGACGCCATTTTGGAAAACGCCCGGCAGACCCGGGATTACTTTGAGAAAGCGCCGAGGTGACGCGCCATGCTGGCAACATTCATCAATATGCTCCTGATTCTGCTGGGGGGCGGGCTGGGCCTGCTGTTCAAAAATCTCATCAGTGACCGGCTTATGTCCATCCTCACCCATGCTCTGGGTCTGTGCGTACTTGGCATCGGCATCAGCAACGCAATCGGAACCCAAGATATGCTGTGTGTCATCGTGTGCATGGTGGTCGGTACGGTGATCGGCAACGCCATTGATATTGAGCGCCGCCTGGAAGGCGCGGGGGACTTTCTTCGGGCCAGGGTGGTGAAGGAGGAGGGCGGCAGCCGCTTCACCGAGAGCTTTGTCAACGCCGCCCTGCTGTTCTGCGTGGGGGCCATGGCCATCACCGGCTCCATTGAGGCGGGCTTGAACCACAACTATGAGATCATCATCTCCAAGGGCGTCATCGACGGGGTGACCTCCATCTCCTTTGCTGCCACCATGGGGGTGGGGGTGATGTTCTCCGTCATCCCCCTGCTCATCTACCAGGGCGGCATCACCCTGCTGGCGGGCTGGGTAGGGCCGTACCTGCCCGACGCCGTCATCACCGAGATGACCGCCGTGGGCGGCGCGCTCATCATCGCCATCGCCATCAATATGCTGGAGCTGGGGAAGGAGAAGATCAAGGTGGGCAATATGCTCCCGGCGATTTTCCTGCCCATCGCCTACATACCGCTGGCCGGCTGGCTCAGCGGGCTGTCCGTCAATTTGTTCTGACCCTTTTGCCGCCCCTGAAAATCCGGGACTCCCGCAAAGCGGGCTTCCCGGCGCCGGGGCGGCGTTTTTTTGACACCGCATGGAAATTGAGGTAAGAAGTTCAAACAAAAGCCTTGCAATAGGCGGGCAAAGGCGGTATACTGATAGAAGAATATAGGGAACGATTTCCACCCTCCCCACGCGGCATGACCGGCGAAGGCTGTCCGGCTCCTTGCCGTGCCCCTTTTCCCCTGGTTTGTTAAAAAAATGTCGAGCGTGGGCCGGGACGTCGTTCGCTGTTTTCCCACATTCTTTTACATTTAAGGAGGCAAACTGATGTCATTTGTGAATTGTGAAGTACAGGGCGCTGTGGCTGTCCTCACCATCGACCGCCCCAAGGCCCTCAACGCCCTGAATCCCGACGTGCTGGCCGATCTGAAGGCCGCCTTCGAGGGTATCGACCAGAATACGGTGCGCTGCGTGGTGCTCACCGGCGCGGGGGATAAGAGCTTTGTGGCTGGTGCCGACATCGGCTCCATGTCCACCATGACCAAGGCCGAGGGCGAGGCCTTCGGCAAGCTGGGCAATGACATCTTCCTGATGATCGAGAGCTTCCCCCTGCCCGTCATCGCCGCGGTGAACGGCTTCGCCCTGGGCGGCGGCTGTGAGCTGGCCATGTCCTGCGACATCCGCATCTGCTCCGACAACGCCATGTTCGGCCAGCCCGAGGTGGGCCTGGGCATCACCCCCGGCTTCGGCGGCACCCAGCGTCTGCCCCGCATCGTGGGCCTGGGCATGGCCAAGCAGCTGCTGTACACCGCCCGGAACATCGACTCCGCCGAGGCCCTGCGCATCGGCCTGGTCAACGCCGTGGTTCCCCAGGCGGAGCTGATGGACACCGCCGTGAAGATGGCTACTACCATCGCCAAGAACGCCCCCATCGCTGTCCGCGCCTGCAAGAAGGCCGTCAACGAGGGGATGCAGGTGTCCATCGACAAGGCCGTGGAGATCGAGGAGAAGCTCTTCGGCGACTGCTTCGAGACCCACGACCAGGTAGAGGGCATGGCCTGCTTCCTGTCCAGGGAGAAGCCCAAGCCCAAGGCGGTATTCACCAATAACTAAGCGTGAGGGTAGACGCGCCGGTTCGGATGGACTGGAGCGAGGACGGAAGCAGGCGGCATAAGCCGCTGTCTGTAGTCCGAGTCGGAGGGAAGCCGAACCGGACAGCGCGTCCAACCCGAGCGTGACAACGAGCGTTAACTCACAACTAACAATATATTTAGGAGGAAATTATCATGAGCAAAGTTGGTATCATCGGCGCCGGCACTATGGGCCAGGGCATCGCCAAGGCGTTCGCCCAGAGCGGCTGGACTGTCGCCCTGTGCGACATCAAGCAGGAGTGGGCTGACGGCGGGAAGGCCAAGATCCAGAAGGGCTACGCCAAGCTGGTGGAAAAGGGCAAGATGGATCAGGAGAAGGTGGACGCCATTGTCAACGCCATCACTCCGGGCCTGAAGGAGGATCTGTGCGCCGACTGCGACCTGATCGTGGAGGCCGCTTTCGAGGATATGAAGGTCAAGCAGACCACCTTCGGCGAGCTGGACAAGATCTGCAAAGAGGGCTGCATTTTCGCTTCCAACACCTCCTCTCTGTCCATCACCGAGATCGGTAAGGGCCTGAGCCGCCCCCTGATCGGCATGCACTTCTTCAACCCCGCCGACCGCATGAAGCTCATCGAGGTCATCGCCGGCGCCAACACCCCCGCCGAGGCGGTAGACAAGATCACCGAGATCTCCGTGGCCCTGGGCAAGACCCCCGTGCAGGTCAACGAGGCTGCCGGCTTTGTGGTCAACCGCATCCTGATCCCCATGATCAACGAGGCCGCCTTCATTAAGATGGAGGGCGTGTCCAACATCGCCGGCATCGACGCCGCCATGAAGTTGGGCGCCAACCACCCCATGGGCCCCCTGGAGCTGGGCGACTTCATCGGCCTGGACATTTGCCTCGCCATCATGGACGTGCTGTACAACGAGACCGGCGACAGCAAGTACCGCGCCTGCCCGCTGATCCGGAAGATGGTCCGCGGCGGCAACCTGGGCGTCAAGTCCGGCAAGGGCTTCTATGTCTACAACGCCGACCGCACCAAGACCGCTGTCGACGAGCTGTAAGGATCCCACGCCGAACAGAGGCTTTTTCCATTACGCAAAGTAATCTAAAAAATTTCGACAACGGTGTGTTGAACGCCGTCAGCAAAAACGAACCGGAATTTTATTCCACTAAAGAGTCCAGGGCGAACTGGTGTTTCGCTCTGGACTTTTTGTGCAATTTTGCATAAATTTTTGATTAAAATATGTAGGCCACCCAGTGCTGGTAGTTCAAGGCACTTTGTGATTTCCACATCTTGTATCCCTGTCAAATTTTGTCAAATCCTGTCGAACGGTTCCCCCTTGCGCAGGATGATTACTACGTGGATAATATTCTTAAGAAAAGCGAAAGAGAGGTGATTTGAGAATATGCGAGAATTATTTCTGGAAACTTTGGAGCTGGCCGACCAGACCGGCACAGTCCGCCGCTACGACTATTCCATTCTCATCGGAGAGATGGACGTAGGCCCCTATGCCTGTGAGAGCTATGGCGTCAGGATCTCCGAACAGGGCGGCGGACAGGCGTCTGTGCCCAACATCACGTGCAGCGCCTCCCGCATCGACGAGCTCAGCGGCCTGCTGGTGCGCAACGGCGTGACGCCTACGGCCCTGCGCGATGTTGTGCTCGACTGGCTTTAGCAGGCTTTTGCCGTACCGTCCTACCAGTTCTAAAGACCTATGAGACGGATTTGCCCGACGGGTTCTACTGTCCGACCGGTACTGAATATAGATATAGATCAGCGCCATAAAGGCGGGGGAATTGATTTTCCCCCGCCCTTTTCCTTTTATTCGCTTTTCAGCGCCAGCACCTGATCCGCCAGGCGATCCGCCGTCTGGGCCACGCCGTCGAAATCCACATAGGGGTTATAGAGCTTCTCCAGCCGGTCATGGGCCTCCTTCGCCTGGGCAAGCCCGGCAATCCCCTCCTCCAGCAGGGCCGCCGCCACCCGCTTCGTAAAGCGCAGACGGGGACGGTTGAGGCGGTAGACATCGGCATCCGCCATAGCGTCCAGCCGCAGGCGGCGGTGGGCGTGGTGGGGCCAGGGATCCTCCTGGCTGGAGGTGACAAAGGCCAGCGAGAGGCCGGGGAAAATCACGTGGGCCAGCCGGTCGGGGGCCATGGGGTCGGGACAGGCGACGGCGTCGTGCCCCGCCGCCAGGGCGGCGGCGAGGATGGGGCTGAGCAGGTGGTGGGCCAAACCGTAACTGTCCGCCAGCTCATACACCCGCT
The DNA here is from genome assembly GCA_029067025.1 of Oscillospiraceae bacterium. Lineage (GTDB taxonomy): Bacteria > Bacillota > Clostridia > Oscillospirales > Oscillospiraceae > Enterenecus. Next base: position 9,305 of record JAIEFH010000050.1, read on the forward strand.
CTGCCTGGGCGGACACGGTGTCCCAGAGGGTGATGGCGCCCTTATGGGTGACGGCGGAAACAAAGCGCTGATCCGCGCGTCCCTCGCCTTGGGCGGGGCGCTTGAGCTCACGGCTGATGATGCCTGCCGCCCGTTTGGCCAGCCGCTGCCGGACGTTTTCGGTATCCAGCAGCTCGTTCATGTCCCGGCGCAGCTCCCCCGCCGCGCCCAGGCAGCGGTACACCCGCTTGTAGTGGCCCTGGTATTCCGCTGTGGCCGCTAATATGTCCTGTTTCAGGGGCTGAAGCCCCCCGCGGTCATAGAACTCACTCAGGTCGATGTACCGCTCCACCACGCCGGGGCATTTGGGCTCCACCACGTGGGGCGCGGAACCAAAAAGACACGTTTAAGTCCCGATGTTGCCGCTGCTGATCCCGGCATCTCCTGATAAAGGAAGCCATTCCAACACCTGCTTGATCTGACTGTTCCAGAAATCCCAATCATGGCCGCCGGGCGCCTCCTGATAGGTCACGGCAAAGCCGTATCCCCGCAGGGCATCCCGTAGGTCACGGTTCCGATTCAGCAGGTCGTCCTGCGTTCCGCAGGCCAGGTAGACCTTGGGGCGCTCCGCCTCGGCGGAGGACAGCTGTTCCGCCAGCCATTTAATGTCCTTGTCGCTGTTTTTTACCTTGCTCAGATCGCCGAGGAAGCTCTCCGCAAAGCTGCGGGACGCGAAAAAGGCCTGTACGTCGTCGGTGCGGTCCTCGATCCCCTCCACGATGTTGGCGGAGGAGAGGCCCGCGATGTACCCAAAGTTCTCATGGTATTTCAAGCCATTCCGAAGCGCCCCGTATCCGCCCATGGAGAGTCCGGCGAGAAAGGTGTCCTCCCGCCTGTGGGAGAGAGGGAACATGGCCCGGGTCAGCTCCACCAGCTCTTTCCCGATAAACTCGCCGTACAGGGCATGGGCGGCCTCCCGATCCAGATAAAAGCCGTTCTCTCCGGCGGGCATCACGACAGCCAGATCCTTCTCCTCCGCCCAGCGCTGGATGTTCGTCCCGCTGAGCCAGTCGATCTGGCTTCCCAATATGCCGTGGAGCAAATACAGGGTCTTGTACGGTCTGGCGTCCTTTCGCAGCGCCCCAGGAAGGGGCAGTTTGTCAGCGGGCAGGATCACGTTGACATTGACCGTCCGCATCAGGGATTCTGACATCAGATTCATCTGTAATAAAGCCATGGCAGTTACCTCCATTGATTAATAGCTCCGTTATACACCCTGGAGAATAAAAGAAAAGGAATTTTGAGAAATGGCGGCCTCAGATCACGTAATCGAACCCGTCCCCGTCCCGCCGCGTCAGGTCGGCCACCGTGACGCTGTCCAGGTAATCGTTGATGGCCCTGTCCAGCCCCTGCCACAGCGCCAGCGTGCGGCACTCCGCCGCCCGTTCGCAGGCGTCCGCCCCGTCCTCCAGGCAGGAGACAGGGGCCAGGGATTCCTCCGTCAGCCGCAGCACCTGGCCCACGGTGTACTCCTCCGGCGGTTTGGTCATCCGATAGCCGCCGCCCTTGCCCCGGACGCCGGTAAGCAGCTTGGCCTTCACCAGCAGCTTGATGATGCTCTCCAGGTATTTCTCCGAGATCTCCTGCCGCTGGGCGATGGCTTTCAACGGGATATAGCCGTCGGACTGGTGCTCCGCCAAGTCGATCAGCACCCGCATGGCATAGCGGCCCTTGGTGGAAATCAGCATTGTCCACACCTCCTGTCAGATAAACCCATTATATACCATGGTTAATAGGGAATCAACCGAAACTTTTTTGCGCTACCCCCTTGACAACCGGAAAATACCGGAGTATAATCCGCATTAACCCATAAGATAAGTTGGTTTATATGGGCGGCAGCGCATACGACCGATGCCGCGGGCGTGTCAGTTCGCGCCCGTCTAATTCGAATCATAAAATCAGGAGGAAATCACCATGAGCAGCATCTATACATCCGCCGACCAATTGATTGGCCGCACCCCTCTGCTGGAGCTGACCCACATTGAGAAGGCCGAGGGCCTCCAGGCCCGCGTCCTGGCCAAGCTGGAGTACTTCAACCCCGCGGGCAGCGTGAAGGATCGCATTGCCAAGGCCATGATCGACGACGCGGAGGAAAAGGGCCTGCTGAAGCCCGGCTCGGTCATCATCGAGCCCACCTCCGGCAACACCGGCATCGGCCTGGCCAGCGTGGCCGCCGCCCGGGGCTACCGCATCATCATCGTCATGCCCGAGACCATGAGCGTGGAGCGCCGCCAGCTGATGAAAGCCTACGGGGCCGAGCTGGTGCTCACCGAGGGGGCCAAGGGAATGAAGGGGGCCATTGCCAAGGCCGACGAGCTGGCAAAGGAAATCCCCAACAGCTTCATCCCCGGCCAGTTTGTCAACCCCGCCAATCCCGCCGTACACCGCGCCACCACCGGCCCGGAAATCTGGGACGACACCGACGGGAAGGTGGACATCTTTGTGGCCGGCGTGGGCACCGGCGGCACCGTCACCGGCGTGGGCGAGTACCTGAAGTCGCAGAATCCCGATGTCAAAGTGGTGGCGGTGGAGCCCGCATCCTCTCCGGTGCTGAGCCAGGGCACCGCCGGGGCTCATAAAATCCAGGGCATTGGCGCTGGGTTCGTGCCCGACGTGTTGAACACCAGCGTATACGACGAGATCATTACCGTGGAGAACGAGGACGCATTCGCCGCCGGAAAGCAGGTGGGCCGGGCTGAGGGCGTGCTGGTGGGCATCTCCTCCGGCGCGGCGGTGTGGGCCGCTGTCCAGCTTGCCAAGCGGCCTGAGAACAAGGGCAAGACCATCGTGGCCCTGCTGCCCGACACCGGCGACCGCTACCTGTCCACCCCGCTGTTCGGGGACTGACATTTACGATATAAGGAGTATTTACCGATGAGCAATTATAAATTTGAGACCCTCCAGCTCCACGTGGGCCAGGAGCAGCCCGATCCCGCCACCGACGCCCGGGCGGTACCCATCTACCAGACCACCTCCTATGTGTTCCGCAACTCCGCCCACGCCGCGGCCCGGTTTGGTCTGGCGGACGCGGGCAACATCTACGGACGGCTGACCAACTCCACCCAGGACGTGCTGGAAAAGCGCATCGCGGCTCTGGAGGGCGGCGTGGCGGCCCTGGCCACCGCCTCCGGCGCGGCGGCTATCACCTACACCATCCAGGCCCTGGCCCAGGCCGGGGATCACATCGTGGCCCAAAAGACCATCTACGGCGGCAGCTACAATCTGCTGGCCCACACCCTGAGCCAGTTCGGCGTCTCTACTACTTTTGTGGACGCCCACGATCTGAACGCGGTCACCGCCGCCATCCGGCCCAACACCAAGGCCGTCTATCTGGAGACCCTGGGCAACCCTAACTCCGACATCCCCGACATTGACGCTATTGCGGAGATCGCCCATGCCCACGGCCTGCCTCTGGTTATCGACAACACCTTTGGCACGCCCTACCTCATCCGGCCCATCGAGCACGGCGCGGACATCGTGGTCCACTCCGCCACCAAGTTCATCGGCGGACACGGCACCACCCTGGGCGGCGTCATCGTGGACAGCGGCAAGTTTGACTGGAAGGCGTCCGGCAAGTACGCCCCCATCGCCGAGGCCAACCCCAGCTACCACGGTGTGTCTTTCGTGGACGCCGCCGGCCCCGCCGCCTTCGTCACCTACATCCGGGCCATCCTGCTGCGGGATATGGGCGCGACCCTCTCCCCCTTCAATGCCTTTCTGCTGCTCCAGGGGGTGGAGACCCTGTCCCTCCGCCTGGACCGCCACGCCGAGAACACCAAGAAGGTGGTGGAGTTCCTGGCAAACCACCCCCAGGTGGAGAAGGTCAACCATCCTTCTCTGCCCAACCACCCCGACCATGCCCTGTATGAGAAGTACTTCCCCCACGGCGGCGCGTCCATCTTCACCTTTGAGATCAAGGGCGGCCAGGAGGAGGCCCACAAGTTCATCGACAGCCTGGAGATCTTCTCCCTGCTGGCCAACGTGGCGGACGTGAAATCTCTGGTCATCCACCCGGCCACCACCACCCACTCCCAGCTCACCCCAGAGGAGCTGGAGGATCAGGGCATCAAGCCCAACACCATCCGGCTGTCCATTGGCACCGAACACATCGACGACATCATCGCCGATCTGGAAAAGGGCTTCGCCGCGGTGAAATAAGCGGCAAAGAGACGCTGAAAAGGCCCCCAAAGCTCCGTTGGAGCTTTGGGGGCCTTACCTTTTGCTCGACGAAATCCGAAAGAAATGCTATGCTGAACACAGCGTATCGAAACTTTACGAAAATTCATTTTGACAGGAGATTGTCGGGAAAATGAAAGCAGCGCGCCAAAAGGTTTGAAGAAGTTTCGTGCTGATATTAGCCCTTGCGCTTATGGCGGGCGCCTTGAATGGGTGCGGTATGATCGGGAAAGGTAATGAGCCGGAGGGCTGGCGCGCCAAGGAAGCGGTGGCAATCGACCCGGTATACGGCACCATGGACGATTTTGACAAGCTGGTGGCGGAATGCAATAAGCGGGGGATCAAGCTGATTATCGACCTGGTTCTCAACCATACCTCCCCCGACCATCCCTGGTTCGCGGCGGCCCGTGATTATCTGGAGTCGCTGGGGCCGGATGAGGAGCCCTCCGCCGAAGAGTGCCAGTATTACGCCAGCGGCGTGGACAACAGCGCCCAGGCCTATGCCAAGGCGCTGGTCCGGGTGCAGAATTCCATCCGGGAATACCGGGAGGACGCCATCCTGCTGCGCAACCAGAACCCGGAGATCGCCCGGGGCACCGTGGCCCGGCTGGAGGAGGTCGAGGATCTGGATATTGCCGCGATCTCCAAAACCTATGACGGCAAGACGATATATGCTCTATAATATCTCGGAGACGGACGAGAAGCAGGTGGAAATGTCCGCGGAGCAGTATGGTCCCCTGAAAGTGGCGGGGTATCTCTCGGTGGACGGCGGCGAGGTGACCCTAGAGGACGGCACGGTCACGCTGCCCTCGTACAGCGTAGTGGTGCTGGTGGAGGATTCCCGGTAAAGTGAACCAATAAAAGCAAACCCGGAGGCCCTTTCCAACAGGGCCCCCGGGTTGTTCTTATTTTATATAGAGACGCGCCTCTGCGGCACAAGGCTGCTTAGAAGCTCATCAGCGGGGCCTCACCGGTATCCTCGCCCGGCTCAATGGCCCGGATGACCACATCGTAGCTGTAGCTGTCATTGACGTGTACGGTCACCCGGTCGCCAACCCGCCGGCCCAGCACCGCCTTGCCCACCGGGGATTCCTTGCTGATGAGATTTTTCAGCGCGTCCTGCCGCACGGTGGTGACAATCTGGCAGGTAACGGTCTCATCGTCCTCCTCCACATAGAAGGTGACCTTGTCGTACAGTCCAACCGTGCCCTCCTTGGACTGGTCAGAGATGACCACCGCCGTCTTAATCATGTTCTCCAGATAGCGACAGCGGCTGTCGTTGCGGTTTTTGTCCCGCTTGGCGGCTTTGTATTCAAAATTTTCGCTCAGGTCACCGAAGGCCCGGGCAGTCTGCACGTCCTGAATAAGTTTGGGGCGCAGGACGGTGCGGCGGTATTCCAGCTCCTGGCGCATGAGTTCAATGTCTTTTTTCGTCAGTTCGTTGTGCATGGCAAATGCCTCCTTATGCCGTATGCCAATAGTTTGGCACAGTTTAGGTCCGTCGTCAAGGGGTGGGATTCGACAAAAAAAGAACCGCCAGGCAGGGAAATAGGGGTTGACAGAGGCAGAAAATCGTGCTATCATAATCTAGCCTTGATAAGCCGGAGTGGCGGAATTGGCAGACGCCCGGGACTTAAAATCCCGTGGGAGTGATCCCGTGCCGGTTCGACCCCGGTCTCCGGCACCAAAATTTTATATCGCGGGGTGGAGCAGTCTGGTAGCTCATCGGGCTCATAACCCGAAGGTCGTAGGTTCAAATCCTGCCCCCGCAACCAAAAATCCTCTGATTTCCGTGGAAATCAGAGGATTTTCTTTGTTTCTGCTCACTTTTCTGCGCAGTTGAAATTTCGATTTTCCATAAGACCCATGCGCTGACCCATACGGGGGAATGTCCGGTTAATTCCCGGCAGCATCGGATAGGATACTGCTCATGGTATTTGCCGCCTGACGCTGCGCCGCTGTGGTTACGTGGGCATAGGTGTCGAGCGTGAAGCCTGCGCTGTAGTGGCCCAGCATCCCAGAAACTGTTTTAATGTCCACGCCATTTTGCAGGGCTACTGTGGCGAACGTATGTCTCATATCATGGAAACGAATTTCCGGCAATCCCGCCCGTTTCAGCACCCGATGGAGCATTTTCAGTACGCTGTC
>JAIEFH010000051.1 GCA_029067025.1 Oscillospiraceae bacterium
ATTTGTAAATAATATACCCCTCGGCGCACAGCAGCTCCGCCAGCAGCACGCCGCCGCCGGCGGCGCCCCGGAGGGTGTTGTGGGACAGGGAGACGAACTTGTAGTCGTACTGGGTGTCCGGGCGCAGGCGGCCGATGGACACGGCCATGCCGCCCTCCAGATCCCGATCCAGCTTGGCCTGGGGCCGGTCAGGCTCCTCGAAGTAGTTCAGGAACTGCTTGGGGGCGGTGGGCAGGTTCAGCTCCTGGGCGCGGCCCTTGAAGCTGGCCCACGCCTCCTTCATCTGCTCCATGGTGGGCTTGTTCTTAAAGGTGACAAAGGCGGCGGCGGTATGACCGTTGGACACGGGCACCCGCAGGCACTGGGCGGTGATGGAGGTGCCCTCGGCGTTGACGATGACGCCGTTCTCCACATGACCCCAGACCTTCAGCGGCTCCTGCTCGCTCTTCTCCTCCTCGCCGCCGATGTAGGGGATCAGGTTATCCACCATCTCGGGCCAGGTCTGGAAGGTCTTGCCCGCGCCGGAGATGGCCTGGTAGGTACACACCAGCACCTTCTCGATGCCGAACTGGCGCAGAGGTGATAGGGCAGGGACATAGCTCTGGATGGAGCAGTTGGACTTGACGGCGATGAAGCCCCGCTTGGTGCCCAAGCGGGCTCGCTGGGATTTGATGACCTCGATGTGCTCCGGGTTCACCTCGGGGATGACCATGGGCACGTCGGGCGTCCAGCGGTGGGCGGAGTTGTTGGACACCACCGGGCACTCGTGCCGGGCGTAGTCCTCCTCCAGCGCGCGGATCTCGTCCTTCTTCATGTCCACGGCGGAAAACACGAAATCCACCTGGGACGTGATCTGATCCACATCATCCTGGGCGCTGAGCAGCACCAGGTCGCGGGCCTCCTCCGGGATGGGGGTGTCCATGGCCCAGCGGCTCCCTACCGCGTCCTCATACCGCTTGCCCGCGGAGCGGGGGCTGGCGGCCACTACGGTGAGCTGGAACCAGGGGTGGTTCTCCAGCAGGGTGACGAAGCGCTGGCCCACCATGCCGGTGGCGCCGATGACGCCGACTTTATACTTTTCCATATTGTTCTACCTCCCGCGCGCCGTCCAGTCCGGCGGGAATTTGGGGGTTGCGGCCGGTTGGCGGATGCGCTATAATATGAATATTGTCGAAAGAAGCCGTAAAATGCAGGCTTTGACCACAATGCAGTGGTATCTACCATGATAACATCAACACACTAAAGTGTCAATTTTACGTTGCCCTTATAAGTGGAGAAATGGAGGATTAAATGAAGCGAAAATTCGTGCAAATTGCAGCCCTATGCCTCTCGGCGGCCCTTTTGCTGGCCCTCGGCGGGGAAAAAGCCGCCGCCTCCCCCCTGCCCTCCGTCTCTACTGACCGGATTATCCGGGTGGGCCTCCACTACGGCACCGGGACCATGGAGGGGCTGAATCTGCTCAACGACGTAGGCTCCGGCTTCCGCTTCGGCTATTATGACAGCGCCAACCGCTTCGTGGAGCTTGGCTCCACCCAGCAAAAGGCCATCTCCGTGGTGGAAACCATGAACGTCTACTACGGCGCCTACAACGGCTATGCCTGCTACTACACCGCCCTCACCTCCTCCGCCGTGGCGGTGGGAGAGTATCATCTCCAGCTGCCGGGGGTGTACGGCACCTTTGCCGAGGCCCAGGCGGCGGCATCCGCCTATCCCGGCGGCTTCCCCGCGTACATCGGCGGGGCCTTCTACGCCCGCGTGGGCAATTACACCACCCGGGATGGGGCGGTGGCGGCCCAAAGCAATCTGGCCGCCCAGGGGGTGTACACAGAGCTGCGGGGCACGTCGGAGTACGGCGTCAGCGTGGTGGTCACCGGCACCAATACCATTCTATTCCAGTATGACGACAACGGGAGCGGCACCGGCCTGGGCGTTGAACCGGCTTCACCCAACGGCGAAAAGTGCACCACCTGGAGCAAAGAGCGGCTGTACAACGGCGGCTTCCGCTTCGAGCGCATCAAAGGCGGCAAACTCACCGTGGTGAACATCCTGGGGCTGGAGGACTACGTGAAGGGCGTGGTTCCCAACGAGATGAGCAATAGCTGGCCCCTTGAGGCGCTGAAGGCCCAGGCGGTGGCGGCCCGCAGCTACGCCCTCTCCCTGGGCACAAAGCACAGCGCCCACCATTTTGACATCTGCTTCGATGTCGACTGCCAGGCTTATTACGGCCGGGCAAAGGCGGGGGCCAACTCCGACGCGGCGGTGGATCAGACCGCCGGACAGGTGGCCATCTATAACGGCAAACTAGCCCAGACCTTTTACTATTCCAGCAACGGCGGGGCCAGCGAGAGTGTGTCGACCGTATGGGGCAGCAATCAGGCCAGCTACCCCTATCTCGTTGGCAAAATCGATCCCTATGAGGCCGCCGCGAACATCAACAACAACTGGACCTATTCCATCAGCGGCGCTTCTCTGGCGGCCAAGCTGAGGGGGATCGGCTATAACAGCGTGGGCAGCTCCATCACCTCCATCGCCGTGGCCTCCCTGACAGATTCCGGCAACCCCAAGCAGATCACTTTTACCGACAGCAACGGGAAGAACTTCACCATAGACAGCCGATACGTGGTGAATATGCTGTCCCTGCGGTCTTACCGCTATGGATTTAACTCGGCGGCAACCCAGCAGCAGCCGTCCGCCGCCCCGTCTTTCAGCGTCAACGGAACCACGTCCGTCAGCGGCACCGACGGGCTGTACGCCATTGACGGCTCCGGCAACCTGGTCCCCGTGGGGACGGACGCCTATGTCATCACCGACAGCGGCACGTCCCCGCTGAGTCAGGGCGGCGGCACAACAGGCGCGGGCGGGAGCGGCCTGGGCAGCCTCAGCAGCACCACCGGGAGCAACGGGACATTCACCTTTGTGGGCAAGGGCTGGGGCCACAACGTGGGCATGAGCCAGTTCGGCGCGAAAGCTATGGCTGAACAGGGGTATACTTACTTACAGATCCTGCAATTCTACTATACTGGCATTACGGTGGGATATACGTGAAAACCTCAGATTTTTATTTCGACCTTCCTCCAGAGCTGATCGCCCAGACCCCGCTGGAGCGGCGGGACGCCTCCCGCCTGCTGTCCCTGGACAGGGCCACGGGCGAGACGCGGCATATGCACTTCTACGACCTGCCCTCCCTGCTGCGCCCTGGGGACTGTCTAGTGCTCAACGACAGCCGGGTGCTTCCCGCCCGGCTCATCGGCCGCAGGGCGGGGGGCGGCGCCTGCGAGGTGCTGCTGCTCATCGACCGTGGGGACAAGGTCTGGGAGTGCCTGGTACGCCCCGGCAAGAAGCTGCGCCCCGGCGCAAAGGTCACCTTCGGGGACAACGAGTTGTCCGCCGAGGTGGTGGGAGAAGTGGAGGGCGGCAACCGCCTGGTGCGCTTCGACTACGACGGCATTTTTTTGGAGACCCTGGAGCGGCTGGGCAAGATGCCCCTGCCCCCCTACATCAAGGAGGAGCTGGAGGACGGGGAGCGCTACCAGACGGTGTACTCCAAGGTGGTGGGCTCCGCCGCCGCCCCCACGGCGGGGCTGCACTTCACCCCCGAGCTGCTGGATCAAATCAAGACCATGGGGGTACGGGTGTGCTATGTCACCCTCCACGTGGGCCTGGGCACCTTCCGCCCGGTAAAGGCGGAAAACCTGGACGAACACGAGATGCACTCGGAATACTGCGTCATCCCCCAGGAGACCGCCGACACGATCAACGAGACAAAGCGGAACGGGGGCCGGGTGATCTGTGTGGGCACCACCTCCTGCCGCACCATCGAGAGCTGGGCGGGCAAGGACGGCACAATGAAGGCGTCCGCCGGTTGGACGAATATCTTCATCTATCCCGGCTACCGTTTCAAGGTGCTAGACGCCCTGGTCACCAACTTCCACCTGCCCGAGTCCACCCTCATCATGCTGGTGTCCGCCTTGGCAGGCCGGGAGCACGTGCTGGCGGCTTACGCCGAGGCGGTGCGGGAGCGATACCGCTTCTTCTCCTTTGGGGACGCCATGTTTATCGGATAACCGGCATATGACAAGCCCGGAGCCCCACCCAGGGGCTCCGGGATTTTGTGTGCTGCTTCACGCCGTTCACAGCGCCGCGCCGCCCATTTGTTCCAGCTCCAGCAGCCGGCGCTTGACCTCCAGGCCGCAGGCAAACCCGGTGAGGGAGCCGTCCTTCCCCACCACCCGGTGGCAGGGGGTGAAGATCATCAGCGGATTATCGTGATTGGCCATGCCCACCGCCCTGGCGGCCCGTGGGCGGCCTATCGCCGCCGCAATCTCCCCATAGGTGCGGGTCTGTCCGTAGGGGATGTCCCGCAGGGCCTGCCACACCGCCAATTGGAACTCCGTCCCCCGGGTGGACAGCGGCACGGTAAATGACTTTCTTTTTCCGGCAAAATACTCCTCCAGCTCCGCCGCCGCCCAGAGGGTCAGCGGGGTCTCCCCTTCCCCCGTATCGGGCCGGCCGTCCTCCCGGCAGAGGAACACCCGGCTTAACCCCTCCCCGTAGTCCATCAGGCCCAGCGTGCCGATGGGGTACGTCCGGTACAGCACCGGGCCGGTTTGCGGCTTCCTCCCGCTCATTGGGGATTCATCTCCAGGTACTTTTGGTCGATATGGCTGTCCACCTGGCGGGAGAATTCCAGGGCGGCGTTATAGCCCATCTTCTTGTTTCGGTTGTTCATGGCGGCCACCTCGATAACAACGGCCAGGTTCCGCCCCGGCTTCACCGGGATGGTGATGGTGGGGATGCGCACGTCCAGCAGGGTCGTGAAATGCTCCTCCGCGCCCAGGCGGTCATACGCCTTGCCATCCTGCCAGACCTCCATCTGGATCATCATGTCAATGGCGCTGTCGAATTTGACGGCGGACATACCGAACAGCCGCCGCACGTCCACCACGCCGATGCCCCGCAGCTCGATATAGTGGCGGATCAGTTCGGGGGCGGTGCCCACCAGCCCCCCGCTGGGGTTGCGCCGGATCTCCACCGCGTCGTCGGCGATGAGCCGGTGGCCCCGCTTGACCAGCTCAATGGCGGTCTCGCTCTTGCCGATGCCGGACTCCCCCGCCAGCATCACACCCTCGCCGTATACCTCCACCAGCACGCCGGAGCGGGTGATGGTAGGGGACAGCGCCGTGCGCAGATAGGCGATCATGGTACTCATGATGGTGGCGGTATTCTCCTGGGTACTGAGGATCACTTGATCGTGCTTTTTCGCCATCTCCATGCACTCGGGATACGGCTTCAGCCCCCGGGCGAAAATGACCGCCGGGGTGTGGTAGGAGAACAGCGTGTCAAACACCGAGGCCCGCATCTCCGAGGAAATGCCCTCCAGATAGGAGATCTCCACCAGCCCCAGAAGCTGCATCCGCTCCCTGTCAAAGTAGTCGAAAAAGCCGGTGAGCTGGAGGCCGGGCCGGTTCACGTCCTCAATGGTAATCAGCCGATCCCGGTAGCCTTCCGGGCCATACAGTACCTCCAGATGGAACTTGTCGATGATGGTGCCCAGTTTGATGCCTGTCTTACTCGCCACTTTAGTCCACGCTCCTTTGTCGTCATTGGTCTTCTGATGTTTTACCACAGGCGCAAAGCGCCGTTGTGGTAAACCAGTCCAATCATGTAAAATAGCCGCCTGCGGCTATTTTACCACATCCCGGCCCCGAAAAAAATAGTGGATTCAGCAAATTCGCACTTGATTTTTCCTCTTTCCTATGATAGCATATCATAGTTATCGTTTGAACGAATTCCAACCAGCAAGGAGGTTAGTCAATATGGCCAAATGCGAGTTCTGCGGCAAGGGCGTAAACTTCGGCATCCAGGTTTCCCACTCCCATCGCCGCTCCAACCGTCCTTGGAAGCCCAACGTCAAGCGCGTCAAGGCTGTGGTGGACGGCGCGCCCAAGCACGTCTATGTGTGCACCCGCTGCCTCCGCTCCGGCAAGGTCACCCGCGCCGTGTGATTCCATAAGGAAGCAAAGCAAACCCCGCGCCATATGGCGCGGGGTTTGCATTTTTCAGCGATAAATCACCGTATTGCGGATGAAGGGCGCGAGATAGAAAAAGCGCTTTACCTTGCAGTCGGCAAATCCCTCAAACTTGGTCCAGGTGTGGTCGGAGAAGAAATTCAGGTGCAGCGGGATGCCCGGCTGCTCCCCCATGTACTGCGGATGGAGCTTCAACGGCCAGCGAATGCCCCCACAGTGAGGCTCCACAAAGGTGGAGACGCAGGGAACCACGGAGATCAAGTGCTCCCCCACCCGGTCCATCTCACGGATCATCCGGCACAGCTTCTCCATAGGCTCGATGTGCTCCAGCACGCCCACTGTCAGCACCAGGTCAAACTGCTTGTCCTGGAAGGGCAGATTCTCGCCGTCGGCCTGGCAGAAGGTGAAGTTGTCCTGGGTGAACCCCTGGTAGCGCACGTCCGCCCCCCAGAGCTGGTACTTGGAGGCGTCCGACATGAACTGCATCATGTCCTTGCCGTTGCCGCAGCCCACCTCCAGCACCCGCAGGGGGCGGTCCGACCGCTGGGGGGCCAGCTCCATCAGCCGCCGGAACCGCCGCTTCTTCAGCCCGGTGGCCCATCGGTCCTTCCACTTCCGATACAGCTTCATGTGCCCAAGAACCATTCCTATCCGCCCCCTATTTGACTTCCTGCTCTGACTGGGAGGCAACCTCATCCTCGGCGGCTTCTTCTGCCGGAATGGATTCCGCCTCCGGCGCAGCCCCCACCGCCGGTTCGTCTACCGCTTGGGCCTCCGGCTGCGGCCCGGTTTCCTGCGCCGCAGCAGCCACCTTGGCCGCTTTGGACTGGCTTCCGCCATGGAGAACAAACTTGGACTCGGTGCCCTTGACAACGCGAACCATGTTTCCCCGGTGCTTCCAAAGCAGCAGTCCGCCCGCCACAGCCGCCAGCAGCAAAATCAACGGATCACGGTACACCAGCCAGGAAGTGATGATAAAGGACGCCCCGCCCCAGCAGGAGCCCAGGGATATATACTTGGTGGATGCCGCCAGCGCGATGAAGCCTCCCAAAGCCACCACCGGGATGATCCAGCTGGGGAGCACGCCGCCTCCGCCAATGCCGACCATCACGGCCAGTGCGCCGCCGGACAGCACCCCCTTACCTCCCCGGAACTGGAAGGTGCAGGGATACATATGGCCGATCACACAGAACGCGCCTGCCCAATATCTGGACAGGACAATCAGCTCCGGCGAGATGTGCCCGGCGATGAACACGGCGAACAGCACCGCCAGCACCGCCTTGACCACATCGCTGAGAATGACGGCCGCCGTCAGCGGCCCTCCGAACACCCGGTAGAAGTTGCTCAGGCCGGCGTTGCCGCTGCCGTGCTCCCGGATGTCGTCCCGCAGGATATAGCGGGACACTACCACGGCGCCGTTAAAGCACCCTAGAAAATAGGATACCACAGCCACGCCGATGGCCGCCACCGCCAGCCAGCCGGGGCTCACACCGGCGGCCTCAAGCATTTGAGAATTCATGGTCAATCCTCCTTATCGCCCTTTTGTCGGATGGTGATGCGCACCGGAGTGCCCGTCAGGCCGAAGGTGGCCCGGATCTGGTTCTCCAGGTAGCGCTGGTAGGAAAAGTGGAACAGCCGCGCGTCATTGCAGAAGATGACAAAGTGGGGGGGCTTTACCCCGATCTGGGTCATATAGTAGATTTTCAGCCGCCGCCCCTTGTCGGTGGGGGGCTGAACCCTGGCCTGGGCGTCGCTCAGAACCTGGTTGAGCACGCCGGTGGGGATTCGCATGGCGGCCTGGTTGACCACGTTGTCGATGAGGCCGAAGAGCCTGTCCACCCGCTGGCCCGTCAGGGCGGAGATGAACAGCACCGGGGCGTAGGTCATGTAGCTCAGATCCCGGCGGACGTCCTCCTCCATGCGCTGCATGGTCTTGCCGTCTTTCTCAATGGCGTCCCACTTGTTCACCACGATGATGCACGCCTTGCCCGCCTCATGGGCCAGCCCGGCCACCTTGGTGTCCTGCTCGGTGACCCCCTCTTGGGCGTCGACCATGATGACGCACACGTCGCTGCGCTCAATGGCCATGGTGGCCCGCAGGACGGAAAACTTCTCCACCCGGTCGTCCACCTTGGACTTTTTCCGCATACCGGCGGTGTCGATGATGAGGAACTTGCCCCAGTCGTTTTCCAGGTAGCTGTCCACCGCGTCCCGGGTGGTGCCCGCCACGTCGGACACGATGACCCGCTCCTGGCCCAGGATACGGTTCACCAGGGAGGACTTACCCACATTGGGCTTGCCAATGATGGCAACTTTCACCACATCGTCCTCCTCTTCCTCCCCATCCTCGGGGGGGAAGAACTCGAAGCAGGCGTCCAGCAGGTCGCCGGTGCCGTGGCCGTGGACGGCGGAGACGGGGTACGGATCCCCCAGCCCCAAATTGTAAAACTCGTACATATCCGGGTCGTTGTGCCCGGTGGAGTCCATCTTGTTCACCGCCAGCACCACCGGCTTCCGGGAGCGCTGGAGCATCCCGGCCACCTCCTGATCGGCGGCGGTCATGCCGGTGCGGATGTCGCACACGAACACGATCACCGTGGCGGCGGCGATGGCGATTTCCGCCTGCTCCCGCATAAAGGACAGGATCTGGTCATCGGTGCCCGGCTCAATGCCGCCGGTGTCCACCAGGTCGAAGGTGCGGCCCCGCCACTCCGCCTGGGCGTATAATCTATCCCGGGTAACGCCGGGGGTGTCCTCCACAATGGACAGGCGCTTGCCGGTGAGCTTATTGAACAGCATGGATTTGCCCACGTTGGGGCGGCCAACAATGGCCACCAGGGGCTTTGCCATGGGTATCCCTCCTATCACAAACAGATCCAATTATTTTTGAACGCCCGTACACCGTCAGGTTGAACGGCAGGCAATATTTTAGTCATTATAAGGTAGTATACCAAATCTGTCAAAAAAAAGATAGTGGAAAATGGGAAATTTTCCGGGAAGAAAGTAACAAAAAAGCCGCCGTATCCACGGCAGCTTTTTTTGCTTATCACTTCTCGGCAGGGGCGACCTCACGGCCATTGTAGGTCATGCAGTTCTTGCACACGCGGTGGGGCAGGGTGACGGTACCGCACTTGGGACAGGTGTTGATACCGGGAGTCTCCAGCTTCCACACGGAGCTGCGGCGCTTGTTCCTGCGCTGCTTGGATACTTTACTCTTCGGGACGGCCATTTTGACACCTCCTTATTGGTCAATGTCCGCGGACATGAGACTACTGGTCTGCTTTCTCCGGCTCCAGCAGCTGGGCCAGCTTGGCCAGCCGGGGGTCGATCTCCTTCTTGCAGCGGCAGGGCTCCACATTCAAATCCACACCGCAGCCGGAGCAAAGGCCCTTACAATCCTCAGAGCAGAGATTTTTCGTGTCCATTTCAAGGAGGAATACCTCCCGCATCAGCTCGTCCAGCTCCAGCTCACCGTCCTTGTTCAGCAGGACGATGTCGTCGTTCTCCCCGTTTGCCAGCTCAAAGGCCAACAGGGTATCGTACTCCACCGTTTTCTCCCGCTCAAAGGGCTTTGCGCATCGGTCGCAAATCAGCGACAGGACTGTGCCCAGTCTGACGTTCAGCTCCATGGCCCCCGCCCGGTTGCGCACCTCTCCCCTGACCTGGACGGGCCGGGTAAAGGGTTTTGCGCCGTTCCACTCCACGCCGGACAAATCCAGTTGAAGTTCGAAGGGCAGTACCGCGCCGGGCTGTTGGGCTAAAGGCTTTAAATCCAGTTTCATGGCACACCTCGCATAATGGCACGACTGGTATTATACTAGACCTGGCCGGAAATGTCAAACATTTTCCGCAATATTTTGTGTTTTTTCTTGCGGCAAAACCGCGCGGCCCCGAGATACGGGCCGCGCAGTCTCTTGCGCATTATCCTTTCAGGAACTTTTCCAGGCGGTCCATGCCCTTTTTGATGTTGTCCATTGAGACGGCGTAGGACCAGCGCACAAAGTTGGGCGCGCCGAAGCCGGTACCAGGCACCGCGGCCACCAGGCCGTGCTTGAGCAGAGCGGAAGCGAAGTCGTCGCTGCTATTGATGGTCTCGCCGCAGATGGCGCGGCCCAGCTGTTTTTCCACGTTCATCATGATGTAGAACGCGCCCTCGGGCTTGATGCAGCTGACGCCATCCATGGCGTTCACCCGCCCCACGATATAGTTCCGCCGCTCCTCAAAGGACTGGCGCATTTCCTCCACGCAGTGCTGGGAGCCGTTCAGCGCCGCTACGGACGCCGCTTGGGATATGGAGCTGGGGGAGCCGGTGGAGTTGCTGAGGTAATTGGCCATCACCTTGGCGATCTTCTCGCTGGCCAGCAGATAGCCGATCCGCCAGCCGGTCATGGCGTAGGACTTGGACACGCCGTTGATGAGGATGGCGCGCTCCTTCACGTCCTCCCCGAAGGAGGCGACGGACGCGAACTCCCTGCCGTCGTACACCAGGCCATAGTAGATCTCGTCGGAGATGATGTAGATGTCCTTCTCCACGCACACCCGGGCGATGGCCTCCAGCTCCTCCTTGGCGTACACCATGCCGGTGGGGTTGCAGGGGTTATTGAGGATCAGCGCCTTCGTCTTGGGGGTAATGGCGGCGGCAAGCTGCTCGGCGGTCATCTTGAACCCGGCGGACTCCTGGGCGGTGACCACCACGGGCACGCCGCCCACCATCCTGACCATCTCCAGATAGCTGACCCAGAAGGGGGCGGGCAGAATCACCTCATCGCCGGGGTTCACCAGAGCCCGCAGGGCGATGTACACACAGTGCTTGGCGCCGCTGGAAATCACCGCCTGGGAGGGCTTGTAATCCAGGCCGCAGTCCTCGCGCATCCGCCTGCAGACGGCCTCTTTCAGTGCCACCGTACCGGAGGCCGGGGTGTAGCGGGTGACGTTCTCGGCGATGGCTTTGTCCGCCGCCGCTTTGATATGGTCAGGGGTATTGAAATCCGGCTCCCCCGCGCCGAAGCCGATCACGTCAATGCCGTCCGCCTTCATCTGCTTGGCCAGGGCGTCTATGGCCATGGTGCTGGACACCTGCACCGCGGACGCGATTTGAGCAAGTTCTTTCAAGAGTATCCCTCCAATTGTTGTTTCGTGCATATTATATTCTCAATCTTGCAAAAATACAAGTACACTTTGGGGAATTTCTAAAGTTTTTGCAGTTTCAACTAAGCAGGATTGCATTTTTGTTGGAAAACTTCCCCGTCTGCCGAAGCGAACGGGGATGGAAGCACTCAGCGGCGGGTATTTTTGCGATAGAGGTGGTACAGCCCCTTCACCAGTAGGTCATGGTCATATTTGATCTCCCTGCGGCACATACGGTAGAGGGCGGGGGCACGGCCCCCTGTGGCCACCACCGTGGCGGCGGGAGCCCCAGCGGCCTCCTCCAGGGACTCAATGACCCGGTCAAAAGCGCCGCTGTAGCCGTACAGCACCCCGGCCCGCATGGAGTCCACCGTGTTCCGGCCCAGGGGCGTGTCTACCTGTGCCATAGAGATCTGGGGCAGCTGCGCCCCATTCCGGGACAGGGCCTCCAGGGCAATATCAATGCCGGGCATAATGGCGCAGCCCTCGAAAGCGTTTCCGCTCAAATAGGAGAAGGTGACGGCGGTGCGGGAGTTGATGATGATGGCGGGGGTGGGATAGAGGACGGAGGCCGCCACGGCGGAGGCCACGATGTCGCTGCCCAGCTGGTTGTGGATCTCCGCCTTGATGTTCAGCCCCGTTTTCAGCCCCGGCCCCACCACCAGGGGGGGCTTGCCGGTGAGCCGCCGCAGGGTGCGGGCGTAGGTTCCGGTGATGGGGGGCACCACGCTGGACAAAATGGCCCCGTCCACCGTTTCCAGTTTGGCTCGGTAGAGGTGGAACACCCCCATCAGGTCGATGGCGCAGCGGTCGTCGGTGATTTTGGCGTCCGTCTCCAGTTCCGACTGGAAGGACAGCGTCCCCTCTTCCGTGAACAGGGCGATGGTGGTGCGGATGTTGCCGATGTCGATGGCCAAAATCATGGCGTCTCTCCCCCTTTTTTTATATTATACCACCAAACTCCCTTACTTGTAAAATAAAAAAGAAACCGCCCGTACGGGGCGGTTTCTTTGACGCTTCAGAGTTGAATTTAGAAATTATGATAACTTTTTTGCAAATGTGGCACTGTGCTCCAGCTCATAGAATCCCTGCTTTTTGTAAAATTTAAAGGCCGGTACATCGTTCTCTGTCAGCAGGAAGATATGAGTCAGTCCCAATTCCACGCAGGCGCTTTCGATTTCCCGCAAGAATAGCGTCCCAATTCCCTGCCCTTGCTTTGGCGTACTGATACATAGCTCGTCCACATAGTATTCTGTGCCTGTATACCAGTGCTTGATCCGCCCCATTGATACGCCAATCAGCTCTGCTCCCTCATATAATCCGAAGGTCAGGGAATTGCTCTGCCCAATCAAGTCGTGCATATACTGCTCCAATTGCTGTTCGTCAGACCAGTCGTCATTCCATGGTTCTTTTGTAAATACGCCGGCAAACAGTTTTTTGATCGCTTCGCCCGCACTCTCATCCAGCCTTCTGAAGCAATAATTCATCATGTTCATGGTATCTCTCCCCCTTCCATCGGATATTATACGCCGATTTCCGCTAACTGTCATCAAAAATTGAAGCGGAGCGGGAAATTTCCCGCTCCGCTGGCAAATCTGGAATCCTGTCGCTTATAAGGACTTCACAAAAAGCTGATCCACAGAACCATATATTGTTTCGTAGTCGCCTAATTTCTGAAACCCATATTTTTCATACAGGCCGATCTCACCGCTCATAATGTATATCTTTTCATAGCCAAGCTCCCGGGCGTAGGCGCACACTTTATCAATCATCAATTCTGACAGCCTTTTCCCGCGATATGGCTCATCCACAAACATGAAGCCGATAAATGGCGAAAACGTATACTTTTCAGGCAGTTCATCCTTTTCCGCAAGCGTACAGAACCCTGCCGCTTTCCCGTCCACACAAGCGGCGCACACCCGTTCCCAGCCTTTGAATTCATTGTGTTTCATTTTCTCCGCAAGGAAAGGGCCTGCCCGCCACGAACACGTCTCGGCCAGAGAAATTATCTCGTCCCATAACGCGTGTCCCGGTGTCATCAAATGGATCTCCGTCATATACCCTCCAGCTGGAGCTCAAATATTATTCCGGATAATCTCACCCATCTGCTTCGTCCCGATGACGCTCTCCCCCGCCCGGGCGATGTCGGCGGTGCGCCAGCCGTCCGCCAGCGCCTTGTCCACGGCGGCCTCAATGGCATCCGCCTCGGCGGTCAGCTTGAAGGAATAGCGGAACATCATGGCCGCGGACAGAATGGTGGCGATGGGGTTGGCCTTGTCCTGGCCCGCGATGTCCGGGGCAGAGCCGTGGATGGGCTCGTACAGCGCCGGGGCACCGTCCCCCATGGAGGCGGAGGGCAGCAGGCCGATGGAGCCGGTAATCATGGACGCCTCGTCGGACAGGATGTCGCCGAACATATTCTCGGTGACCACCACGTCGAACTGCCCCGGATCCCGCACCAGCTGCATGGCGCAGTTGTCCACCAGCACGTCCTCATAAGCCACATCGGAGTACTCCTCCGCCAAGCGGTGCATGACAGACCGCCACAGCCGGGAGGTCTCCAGCACGTTGGCCTTGTCCACACTGGACACCTTGCCCCGGCGGAGCCTCGCCATCTCGAAGGCCCGGCGGCCGATGCGTTCAATCTCCAGCTCGGAGTAGGCCATCAGGTCGGTGGCCTCTATACCCCGGTCCTCGGTCTGGTACTTGTCCCGCTTGCCAAAATAGATGCCGCCGGTGAGCTCCCGCACCATGAGCAGGTCGATGCCCTTCTCCGCCGTCTCCTTTTTCAGCGGGCAGGCGTCCGCCAGGGCAGGGCGCAGGGCGGCGGGGCGCAGGTTGGCGTAAAGGCCTAAGTCTTTACGGATAGCCAACAGGGCGGTCTCGGGCCGCTGCTCGGCGGGCTTGTCGCTGCCCCACTTGGGGCCGCCCACCGCGCCCAGCAGCACCGCGTCACAGGATTTGCACAGTTCGGCAGTGCCGTCAGGGTAGCTCTTGCCCACCGCATCGGTGGCGCAACCGCCCATCAGCACGTCCACGTACTCAAAGGTGTGGCCGAACTTCTCCCCCACCCTGTCGATGACCTTCACCGTCTCATTGACGATCTCCGGGCCGATGCCGTCGCCCCGGATGAGGGCAATTTTATAATTCATAAACGTTCTACCTCTCTTTTACTCCGGCCAGACCAGCTGGCACTTGTCCCATTCTGCGCCCGCCTCCTCGGCGATCAGCACCTGGGAGGACTGGGACAGGTCGTTGTCCTGGAATTTCTCCGTTTTCAAAAGCTCCACGATCCTGGGCCACCATGCCTGCGCGTCCTCGGTCTGCAGCCAAACAGCCAGGATGTGGCCATCCTCGTCCACATAGTCGTAGCCATCGTCCTCTACTGCGCCCTCGGACCACGTCTCGATACGGTCGGGCAGGATGTAGCGGATGTCCAGGTCGGGGTTCTCCATTTTGCGGGAGTCCATGCTGATGACAATTGCCTGCATTACTTCGCCACCCCCCGGGCCTTCAGCGATTTCAGCAGCCCGCCGTTCTCGATGATGCCGTTGACAAACTCCGGGAAGGGCGCGGCCTGGAACTTCTCCCCTATCGTCTCGTTGACGATCACGCCGGTGGAAAAGTCCACGCTCACCGCGTCCCCGGCGCTGATGCCGTCCACCGCCTCCGGGCACTCCAGAATCGGGAAGCCGATGTTGATGGCGTTGCGGTAGAAAATGCGGGCAAAGCTCTTGGCAATGACGCACTTCACGCCGCAGGCCTTGATGGCCAGGGGGGCGTGCTCCCGGGAGGAGCCGCAGCCGAAGTTTGCGCCGCCCACCACGATGTCCCCCGCCTCCACAGTGGAGGCAAATTGGGCGTCGATGTCCTCCATACAGTGGGAGGCCAGGGACTTCTCGTCTGGGGCGTTGAGATAACGGGCGGGGATAATGACGTCGGTGTCCACATTGTCGCCGTATTTATAGATTTTCATATTCGTTCCCCTCCCTTAAAGGCTGGCCGGATCGGTGACCACGCCGGTAACTGCGGAAGCCGCCGCCACGGCGGGGCTGGCCAGGATAATCATCGAACTGGTGGGGCCCATGCGACCCACGAAGTTGCGGTTGGTGGTGGAGATGGCCCACTCGTTGTCGCTGAGCACCCCCATGTGTCCGCCCAAGCACGGCCCGCAGGTGGGGGTGGACACCACCGCGCCCGCCTGGATGAAGTCGGCCACCAGGCCCTCGGCCATGGCGTCCAGGTAAATCTGCTGGGTGGCGGGGATGACGATGCACCGCACCCCGCCCGCCACCTTCCGGCCCTTGAGGATGGCGGCGGCCTCCCGCAGATCCTTCAGCCGCCCGTTGGTGCAGGAGCCGATCACCACCTGCTGGATGGGCTTGCCCGCCGCCTCGTCCACGCTCTTGGTGTTGGAGGGCAGATGGGGGAACGCCACCGTGGGCCGCAGGGCGGACAGGTCGATGGTAATCTCCCTGGTGTATTCCGCGTCCGGGTCGGCCTCGAAGGCCGTCCACTCCCGGCTGACCCGGCCCTTTAAGTAGGCGACGGTTTTCTCATCCACCGGGAAAATGCCGTTCTTGGCCCCGGCCTCGATGGCCATGTTGCAGATGGTGAAGCGGTCGTCCATCTCCAGAGAGGCCACCCCCTCCCCCACAAACTCCAGGGACTGGTACAGCGCCCCATCCCCGCCGATCATGCCGATGAGGTGGAGGATTACATCCTTTCCGCTGACATACTGGCCCAGCCTGCCCTTCAGCTCCACTT
>JAIEFH010000052.1 GCA_029067025.1 Oscillospiraceae bacterium
TGGTCCATAAACCGTTCAATACGCTTTGTCAGAAACAGAAAGTACATGTCGGAACGCTCCCGTATCATCTTCCAACATTCAGAACGCCATTCATCTGCATCCTCAACCAAAAAATCCGTAGAAAAGCAGAGATACACGATCTGTCCCGATTTGATTTTGTATGCTCCCGATTTATTTTTAGCGATTGGGGCATAGAAATTACTCAGCAACATAGAGCTGGGGTTCCGCACCCATGCGGTAGCTGGTGCTGTCCAGCAGATAGCCCTCGGAGGGGGAAATCTCGCGGATACTCCAATCGTTGCCGCAGGGGTAATAATTGGTGGTGAACTTGCCTGTAACGTCGGTAGTATAGGTGTCCACCAGCTCGCCGCCCTTGAATACGCCATAGGTGGCCCCGGCAAGGGAGGCGTCGCCCTGGGCGCTGCCAGTCTCACTGTCCTTCTTGGTGACGTTGGCGCTCCATTTCTTCAGCCGGTTGTCAAAGGACTTCTGCGTGACAGTGCCCCACTCGATGGCGGCGCTCTGGCGGTCGGGCACGACATAACGCTGTGCCGTGTCCACTTCCTCCAAGGTGTAGCCGGTGCCAATCAGCACATCCCGGAAATAGGCGCGGCCCGTGCGGTCGGTGACGGCATACTCATCCACGGGAGCGCCGGACAAAGATGTGCCATAAAGATGGAACTTCACGCCCTCCACCAAGCCATCCTCGGCGGTCTTGGTGACAGTCAGATCGCCCCGGCGCAGGGTATTGTTGAACGTGACAGTCGCCGTCTGGCCGGACACCACCGTTACCTGACGGCTCTCCTGGGGAGCGTACTGATTGGAGGTCTGCTCGGTGACGGTGTAGGTGCCGGGGGTTAGGTTGCTGACCTGGATTTCCCCGGTGCTGGTGGTGTAGACGGTTCGGTTGACGCCGTTCCCGGAGATGGTGAACGGGATGCCTGCCACGTTGCCGTCCTCGGCGGTCTTGACGATCTTCATGCTGCCCAGGCTGATCTTCACCTTGACAAAGCCCTGAATGGGGTCGGTGACGGACTGCGTGTAGCTCACAGTGTTCTGGATTTCACTATCCGGCCCGGTGTGGCCGTCCGTCCATGTGACGATGCCCCGGCGCTGAGAATTGCTCTTGCTGGCCGTGATGGTAACGGGACCGTCCGTCGTTGCGCTTGTGCTAATGGTATCTGTGAGTTGGTATATGTATACGCATTGGAGAAGTACTCACTGCTGACATGAGTTTAGTAAGCGCAACAGCGCAACTGGATATTGAGCCTAAAAGCCGCTCTTTCCAAAATGTTGATATGAGTTATCGCCAGGTCGTTGAAGATGTGCTGAGCTATACTCCAAATGCCTCTGCAAATTTTAATGCCATAGCAGATCAACCTATCAAAAAACTTTGATCCAATATGAAGAAACTGACTGGGCCTCTATTAAACGGCTTGCAAGTATGCTGGGCGTTTCATTAATAGCTGATGTGACAACACCATTTCCGCGATTTAGTTTTGGACAGACTGGCTAGGATCAAGCAGAATTATCTGCAAACGAATTTACAATCCTCATGGATGAACGATTTTATAATCTTGGGAGTTCGGAGTCGGGCCAATATAAGCCGGACTTTTTGTGCTACAGTGTTCCAAGTCTCCAATACCATCCGTTGGGAAGCAATGTCCTTTATAATAATCAATCACTCATTGTGTGCGAAGTTAATGGCACCCTTATAGATAGCGAATTGCTATATACATATAAGGTAGGGCATATCGGTTGGCTGCGGCAGCGGGAAATCAGAAATCAAAAGCACATTGGCCTGAGTTTGCAAGGTACAGTAACAGAAACACAGCGAGAAATTGTGCGCATAAAACTAGATATTGATAAAGGACGAAATGCGGGGTTTTACCCATTTTCATGGATACCGGAGAGCGGAAACTTGATGCACTGTATGCCCAAAAAAGGGACACGCGCAACACTCTATCTACCAAGTGTGGACACTGGAGAAGCAGTTGTTATAACCAGTCCACGGACAAACGGTGATGATTGTGGAGAGATGTCAGATCCTCAGATGCGATGCTTTACTACAGAGCATGGAAAAAAGATGTGCCTCTACCCAACGCAAATGATTTTCTCTGGTGGGGCCCCTAATGAAACTTTACAAATTCTGCTAGATCAGTTAACCTATATGTTAATGGGGAGTACTCGACCTATTCAAATAGTTGCTCGCTGAAATATTGACATAGAGGCTCCGACAGTAACATTCAGCACCCCGCAAGAAGTGCAAACAGGCCGGTCTTTCGTACATGCGCAAGCAAAGGTTGGCTTAATAATTCCGAAAGGAACTGGAGGTGGTAATCCTCCCACTGGTGGCGGTGATACGTTTCTCATAATGCAGTTCCAGTTCGATGCATTAGGTGAACAGGGAATTCTTCTGGAATTAGACCCACAAACGCATGAACGTTTTAACGATGAACCGGAATCCCAACGCAACTGGGGAAGGTTGTTGTTAAATTTTGTTATCGGCGCCGCCATTGCTGTAGCATTTGTAGGCCTTTCAGTTGCAACGGGAGGGCTTGCGTCAATAGTCTTTGCAGGTCTGGCTGTTGGTGCCGCTGTGAAAACCGTACAGATGACTTTAGCAGACGCCCGTACTAACAATAACCGTACTGTATGGGAAGCAGTTGATTTTGTGCTACGTGGTACCGTAATTGATGCCAGAGAAGCACTGCGCAGCATGTGGGTTGATATCAGTAATGGAGCTAAAGAACTGGCAGATAAGTTCACTGATAAATGCACAGAGGTTTCCCTCGGAATAGTTGCTGTAACTGGCTCTGTGGCACATGCTTTACTAAGCGGGGCAGGCTTGCTAGCCGATGGTTTAGACAGCATGTGTAGAGGGCTAGAGAGACTTATTAATGGAAATGGCCTGTTGGAATTTGCTGAAGGGGGGGGGGACAGCGGAGGATTAGGTGGAGCCCGCGACGGAAGCATCGGCGGAGGTCGCCGTGGCGGCGGAAACGGCTATCATCATAGAGGAAATTTAATTGGTACGCTGAATGGGTTAAATATTGACGAGA
>JAIEFH010000053.1 GCA_029067025.1 Oscillospiraceae bacterium
GTGCTGACCTGCCGGGCACGCAGCGGCGTGTGCGCCAAGTGCTACGGCATGAACCTGGCCTCCGGCAAGCCCGTGGGCACCGGCGAGGCCGTCGGCATCATCGCCGCCCAGTCCATCGGCGAGCCGGGCACCCAGCTGACCATGCGTACCTTCCACACCGGCGGCGTGGCCGGCGGCGACATCACCCAGGGTCTGCCCCGCGTGGAGGAATTGCTGGAGGCCCGCAAGCCCAAGAAGATGGCCCAGCTGGCGGAGATTGCCGGCGTAGTCAGCATGGAGGAGGCCAAGCGGGCCACCCTGTGCAGTCTCACCATCACCGCCGACGACGGCGAGGTAGTCACCTACTCCGTCCCCTACAGCGCCGGCATCCGGGTCAAAACCGGCGACCGGGTCACCCGTGGCCAGCGCCTCACCGACGGCGCCCTGTCCCCCCACGACGTGCTGCGCGTGCGGGGCGTGGACGCGGTTCACAACTACCTCATTCAGGAGGTTCAGAAGCCCTACCGCCAGCAGGGCGTGGACATCAACGATAAGCACATTGAGGTCATTGTCCGTCAGATGATGCGCAAGGTTCGGGTGGAGGAGTCCGGCGATTCCAATCTGCTGTCCGGCTCCACCATCGACATCGTCGAGTTCCGGGACGCCTGCGCCGCGGTGCGCGCCCGCAATGAGGCCGGGGAGACCCGGGAGGACGGCGAGCCGCTGGTTCTGCCCACCTGCACCCGGCTGCTGCTGGGCATCACCAAGGCCTCTCTGGCCACCGAGTCCTTCCTGTCCGCCGCCTCCTTCCAGGAGACCACCAAGGTCTTGACCGAGGCCGCCATCAAGGGCAAAGTGGACCACCTGCTGGGCCTGAAGGAGAACGTCATCATCGGCAAGCTGATCCCGGCCGGCTCGGGCCTTGCCGCCTACCGCAAGCTGGACGAGATCGAGGACGAGGTTCACAATGACGGCCGCTTCCGGGATGTTGCCGCCATGGCCGACGATCTGCGGGAGGAGGACAGCGAGGAGAGCGTCCTTGCCGCCGACGAGGCCGACGCCGCCGAGGAGGAAGAGGACGAAATCCTGGCCATCACCCTGGACGAGGACAGCCTGGAGTAAATTGACTATATGAAACGCCGCCGCGGACGCACACACGCCCGCGGCGGCGTTTTACTGTCCTTTTTAGGGGATTCTCCGGGACTGGGGCGTGCGCCGCCGGCACGTCCACCCATATTGTGGCAGCTTTCCAAAGACTTTCCTTCTTTTTCGCACAAACCGACAAAACCTCTGATTTTTTCTTTTATTTTTTGTGCATCTTGACTTTGCAAGCCGGGCACGTTATAATTAGGATGTATCAATACGTTACCGTGGCGTGTCAAAACACACCACAGCATTTTCCGCCGTTCCCCGGCGGTTATTTGGAGGGCACTTATGATAAAAAATGCAGATCAGCTCAGCGAAGCCATCGCCCGGTTTTCCGCCGGGACCAGCACTGACGCCTATCAGTTCATGGGCTGCCACCGCGACACGGTGGACGGCCAGGATGGCTATGTATTCCGGGTCTGGGCCCCCCACGCCAAGAGTGTGCGGGTGCTGGGCAAATTCAACAACTGGGACAAGAACTCCCCCGCTATGGAGCGCATCGCCCCCGCCATCTGGGAGCGGTTCATTCCCGGCGTGCAGACCTATGACGAGTACAAATATTACATTGAGCGGCCCGACGGCTCCTTCGTGTTCCGCGCTGACCCCTATGGCACCCATTCCGCCACCCGGCCGGAGAATGCCAGCAAGGTGTTCGACCTGGATGGCTTTACCTGGACGGACGGCAATTACCGCCGTGCCCGGGGCCGCAAAGACACGCTGCGCAGCCCGATGAACATTTATGAGGTGCACCTGGGCTCCTGGCGGCGGCACGAGGACGGCAATTTCCTGTCCTATGGGGAGCTTGCCGACCAGCTCGTCCCCTACCTGAAGGACATGGGCTACACCCACGTGGAGCTGCTTCCCATCAGCGAGTATCCCTTTGACCCCTCCTGGGGCTATCAGGTCACCGGTTACTATGCCCCCACCTCCCGGTACGGCACCCCCCACGATTTCATGCGGTTCGTGGACACATGCCACAACGCGGGCATCGGCGTCATCATCGACTGGGTGGGCGCCCACTTCCCCAGGGACGAGTGCGGCCTGTTCGAGTTCGACGGCGGCTTCTGCTATGAGCCCGCCGACCCCCTGCGCCGGGATCACCCCGACTGGGGCACCCGCATCTTTGACTACGCCCGGTACGAGGTGCGCTCCTTCCTGATCTCCAATGTGGTCTACTGGCTGGACAAGTTCCATGTGGACGGCATCCGGGTGGACGCGGTGGCCTCCATGCTCTACCTGGACTACGGCCGCCAGGGCCGCGAGTGGCGGCCCAACCAGTACGGCAACAACATCAACCTGGACGCCGTGGCCTTCCTCCAGGACATGAACGCCGCCGCCTTCGCCTTTGACCCCGCCGCCATTATGGTTGCCGAGGAATCCACCGCCTATGCCAACGTCACCAAGCCCAAAGAGGATTTCAACGGCCTGGGCTTCAACTTCAAGTGGAACATGGGCTGGATGCACGACATGGTGGACTATATGTCCACCGATCCCCTGTTCCGCAAGGGCAAGCACAACGACATAACCTTCTCCCTGACCTACGCCTTCTCGGAGAACTTCGTACTCCCCCTGTCCCATGACGAGGTTGTCCACGGCAAGTGTTCCCTGGTGAACAAAATGCCCGGGGAGTACCCGGACAAGTTCCAGAACCTGCGGGCGTTCTACGGCTATATGATGACCCATCCGGGCAAGAAGCTGCTGTTCATGGGCGGCGAGTTCGCCCAGTTCATCGAGTGGGACGAGAAGAAGGGCCTGGACTGGATGCTGCTGGACTATGACAAGCACCGCCAGATGCAGTCCTACGTCCGGGATCTGAACCACTTCTATCTGGATCACCCTGCCCTGTGGCAGAACGACACCGACTGGCAGGGCTTCCAGTGGATCTCCTGCGACGACTGGCAGCAGAGCGTCATCTCCTTCCGCCGCATCGACGCCAAGGGGAAAGAAGTCATCGTGGTGTGCAATTTCTGCC
This sequence comes from Oscillospiraceae bacterium, assembly GCA_029067025.1. GTDB lineage: Bacteria > Bacillota > Clostridia > Oscillospirales > Oscillospiraceae > Enterenecus. The sequence continues at coordinate 3,098 of JAIEFH010000053.1, forward strand.
CCGTCCTCCGGGAAAACTACACCATCGGCGTGCCCAAGGCGGGCACTTACGTCCCCGTGCTGTCCAGCGACGACGTGAAGTACGGCGGCACCGGCGTGGAGCTGGCTTCCGTCAAGGCCAAGAAGGAGGAGCAGCACGGCCTGCCCTACTCCGTGGAGCTCACGCTGCCCCCCATGTCCACCGTGTACTATGAGCGCAAGGCCACCCGGGGCGCCGCCAAGGACGAGGACGGCGAAGAGGCTCCCAAGGCCGCTAAGACCGCCAAATCCGCGGCGGCTAAGGCCAAGAAAGCCGCCAAGGCCGATGTGGCGGAGGCCGTTGAGCCCGCGCCCAAAAAGAAGCCGGGCCGGAAGCCCAAGGCGGAAAAGGCGGCGGAACCCGCCCAGGCCGAAAAGCCCGCGCGCAAGCCCCGCGCCAAGAAGGCGGACGCCGCCGAAGAAAAGCCCGTGCGCAAGCCCCGCACGAAAAAGTCCGACCAATAAATTTGAGGGGGAGTTTATCTTGTTCCAGCGCAAGAAAGAATGTATTGCCATGCTCCTGGCCGGCGGCCAGGGCAGCCGCCTGTACGTGCTCACCCAGGATACCGCCAAGCCCGCGGTGCCCTTCGGCGGCAAATACCGCATCATTGACTTTCCGCTGTCCAACTGCATCAACTCCGGCATCGACACCGTAGGCGTGCTCACCCAGTATCAGCCCCTGGAGCTGAACGACTATATCGGCAACGGCCAGCCCTGGGATCTGAACCGCAACTGGGGCGGAGCCCACGTCCTGCCGCCCTACACCCAGTCCAAGACCGAGTCCTGGTACAAGGGCACCGCCAACGCCATCTACCAGAACATCGCCTTTGTGGATCGGTACAACCCGGAGTACGTGGTCATCCTGGGCGGCGACCACATCTATAAGATGGATTACAGCAAGATGCTCCAGTTCCACAAGGAGAAGGGGGCCGAGTGCACCATCGCCGTCATGCCCGTCAGCATGGAAGAGGCCACCCGCATGGGCATCATGAGCACGGACGAGAACAGCGCCGTCATCGACTTCGAGGAGAAGCCCAAGCAGCCCAAGAGCAACCTGGCCTCCATGGGCATCTATATCTTCACCTGGTCGGTCCTGCGGCAGTACCTCATCGCCGACGAGGCCGACCCCACCTCCGAGAACGACTTCGGCAAGAACATCATCCCCAACTTCCTGAAAGACAAGCGGCCCATGTTCGCCTATTCCTTTGAGGGCTACTGGAAGGACGTGGGCACCCTGGACAGCCTGTGGGACGCCAACATGGATTTGCTGGACCCCAAGGACCCCATCAATATGCGCGACCCCAGCTTCCGCATCTACGCCCGGAACTACTCCGCCCCCGCCACCCGCCTGGGCAGCGGAGCCAAGGTGACAAACTCCTTCGTGGCCGAGGGCTGCACCATCCGGGGCTGCGTGGAGCACTCCGTGCTGTACACCGGCTGCCAGATTGAGGAGGGCGCCGTGATCACCGGCGCGGTGATCATGCCCAATACCATTGTGCGCCGCGGCGCCAATGTCAGCTACTGCATCGTGGGCGAACAGTGCGTGGTGGAAGAGGGCGCCAAGATCGGGGAGCACCCTGAGAACTTCCTGGATGGAGACTGGGGCATCGCCGTGGTGGGCCACCAGAGGACCATCGCCGCCGGCTCCGTCGTCAAGCCCAAGGAAATCGTTTAAGGGGGTGTCCACCATGAAAATGACCGGTATTATTTTCTCCGAAATGTACTCTGACGCGCTGAAATCCTTTACCCAGGACCGCAACATGGCCGCCATCCCCTTCGGCGGGCGCTACCGCCTGGTGGACTTTGTGCTGTCCAACATGGTCAACTCCGGCATCCTCAACGTGGGCGTGCTGGCCAAGCAGCACTACCACTCCCTGATGGATCACCTGGGCAACAGCCAGGAGTGGGATCTGAACCGCAAGAACGGCGGCCTCCAGCTCCTGCCCCCCTTCGCCACCGAGGACGCCAATGCCGGCGGCAGCCGGGGCAAACTGGACGAGCTGCGCAACGCCCTGGACTATCTGGAGACCATCTCCAAGACCCCCTACGTCCTGCTGGCCGACGCCTATGTGCTGTGCAACATCGACTACCGCGCCGCCCTGGCGGATCATATCGCCAGCGGCTGCGACATCACCATGCTGGCCACCAAAGAGGCAGGGGACTCCCAGGGCAAGTTCGTCTCCGTCATGCAGACGGACTCCAACCATAAGGTGACCTCCTATGCCCTGGACTACCCCGCCAAGCCCGGGGACTACGCCAGCATGGGCCACATGATTATCTCCCGGGAGTTCCTCATCAATGTCATCCGGGACTACACCGCCCGGGGCATCTACGACTTCACGCGGGACTTTATCCAGCACGAGTTCAACCGGGGCCGCCTGTCCATCAACCTCTATGAGGTGGACACCAAGGTGCTGCGCGTCCGGGACGTGAACGAATACTTCCAGAGCAGCCTGGCCATCCTGGACGACGACGTGGCCGCCGCCCTGTTCCGGGGCGACCGTCCCATCCACACCCGCGTCACCGACGAGGTCCCCGCCTACTACGGCCTGGACTGCCAGGTGGAGCGCAGCGTCATCGCCGACGGCTGCTTCATCGACGGCAGCGTGGAAAACTGCGTGCTGTCCCGGGGCGTAAAGATCGGCAAGGGCGCAAAGGTCAAGAACTGCGTCATCATGCAGGGCAGCGTGGTGGGCGAAGGCGCCTGCCTGGAGAACGTCATCGTGGACAAATGGGTCAACATCAGCTACGGCGCACAGCTCAGAGGGCTGGATTCCAATCCCGTCGTCATTCGCAAAGGAGTTACCGTATGAAGATCTTATTAGCAGCCAGCGAGGCCGCGCCCTTCATCAAAACCGGCGGCCTGGGTGACGTGGCCGCCGCCCTGCCCAAGGCTCTGGCTGAGTCCCCCAACACCGAGGTGTACGTGTTCCTGCCCTACTATAAGGCCATCAAGGACAACCCCGAGTTTGAGATGGAGTATCTCACCAACTTCACCGTGTCCCTGTCCTGGCGCAACGTGTACTGCGGCCTGTTCCGGGCGGTGAGCAAGCGCAAAAAGCTCCAGTACTACTTCATCGACAACGAGTACTACTTCTACCGGGACGGCTGCTACGGCCATTATGACGACGGCGAGCGCTTCGCTTTCTTCTCCAAGGCCATCCTGGAGGCCCTCCAGCATCTGGACTGGTATCCCGACGTCATCCACACCAACGACTGGCAGACCGCCCTGGTGCCGGTATTCCTGCGGGCGTTCTACATGGGCGCGGAGAAATATCAGCCTATTAAGACCCTGTTCACCATCCACAACATGGAGTACCAGGGCCGCTTCCCCGATGACTTTGTAGACGCGGTGCTGGGCCTGCCCGGCGACTGGAAGGGCACCATGCAGTTCGACAACGCCACCAACCTGATGAAGGCCGCCATCCACACCGCCGACCGGGTGAGCACCGTGTCCCGCACCTATGCCAATGAGATCCAGGACCCCTATTTCGCCCACGGCCTCCACAATGTGCTGCGCCAGCACGCCTACAAGCTCAGCGGCGTGGTCAACGGTATCGACACCGAGGTGTTCAATCCCGCCGCCGATCCCCTGATCTACACCAATTTTGACGCCGCCACGCTGGAGAAGAAAGCGGAGAACAAGCGCTTCCTCCAGGAGCGCCTGGGTCTGGCCGTCCGGGACGACGTCCCCATGGTCATTATGATCACCCGGCTGGTGGGCCACAAGGGCGTGGATCTGGTCCAGGCCGTCATGGACGATCTGATGTGGGACGACCTCCAACTGATTATCATTGGCACCGGCGAGTGGCACTATGAGAATATGTTCCGCGCCTATGCCGCCAACTTCCCCGCCAAGATGTCCGCCAACATCGTGTTCGACAACACCCTGGCGCATCAGGCGTACGCCGGCGCGGATCTGGTGCTCATGCCCTCCAAGCAGGAGCCCTGCGGCCTGACCCAGCTCATCGCCATGCGCTATGGCACCATCCCCATCGTCCGGGAGACCGGCGGGCTGTTCGACACCGTCCCCGCCTACGACATTGCGACCGGCGAGGG
>JAIEFH010000054.1 GCA_029067025.1 Oscillospiraceae bacterium
CATAGTAACACCTCCGGCCCTATTGTGGACGGAGGCGTTACAATTTATACCAGTCGGGAAGGGAAATCTCTTTTTATTACGTTAATTTGCGGGCTACGAGCTTATTGACGGCGTGTAGGTGCTTTGGCACATTTGGGTGTTCATCCTCAAAAACATAGGATTGGAACTGTAAAACTTCCCAGTCCTGGTACAGCTCCCTGATTTCTCCGTCCCGAGCCAGGCCGACCGCAAAAGGCGCAATATCGGCGGAGGCGGGCACTGCGTCGGTGAATATGTGCATGATATGGATGCCGTTGACATTTGTATGGGCCTTTGCTTGCTGGATAAACCGTTTCCAGTGATGTTTTTCCACAAAGCACAGGGTTGCGAAGGACATGATCAGGTCATAGTTCCGGTGGAAATCGTATGTAGTCAAATCCTGAACAGACGTGTTGATCTCTACATGATTGGCCGCGCAGAGCCGGTTTAGCTTTGCAATGCCCGCTTCTGACAGATCGAATGCGTCAATGTTGCGATAACCCCGCTTCGCCAGATACAAAACATTCTGACCCTCTCCACAGCCCGCTTCCAAGATGCGGGACTGCTTGTCAAGCAGATGTTCAAATTCCTTGACCGTCTGATTTGGTTCGATGGAAAAGGTCATAACGTTATCATTTCGGTAGGTTTCCTCCCAAAATGGGACTGCCGGTCGATTCATGCGCATGTATCCTCCGTTCCATATAAAATTTTAGCCCTGATTATACCATGGCTGATTTTGAAGCGCAAGAGCCGGGGGAACTGCTAGGGGATTGTTTTCGACCGGGAAGATGTGGTAAACTATATACCGAAACGGGGAGACCCGCAAGACGGGCCCCCACAAAGCCGTGAGCAAGAAGAAGGTGACGACCATGCCGATGACACGCGATACCCCCCTGACCGACCTGCCTGGGGTGGGCCCCGCCCGGGGCAAAAAGCTGGAAAAGCTGGGCCTGCGCACCCTGGGGGACACGCTGGATCACCTCCCCCAGCGGTATGAGGACCGGCGGGAGTGCTGCGACCTCCAGGACGCGCCGGTGGACCGGCCCTGCTGTATCACGGCCATGGTGGCGGCACAGCCCAGGGTGAGCTATGTCCGCCGGGGGCTGTCCCTGGTGAAGGTGCGGGCGGTGGACGACACCGGGACGCTGGACATCACCTTTTTCAACCAGGACTACATCCGGGAGGTCATGTGCGCCGGACAGACTTACGTGTTCTACGGCACGGTGGAGCGCCAGGGAAATCTGTTCTCCATGTCTAACCCGGTGTTCGAGCGGGAGGGGGCGGCGCGGTTCACCGGGCGCATCATGCCGGTGTATCCCCTGACGGCGGGCATCTCCAACAATCTGCTGGCCGGGCTGACCCAGCGGGCGGTGGAGGAGTGCCTGGACGGCCTGCCCGAAGTGCTGCCCGCCCGGATCCGAAAGGCCCACCAATTATGTCAGACCCAGTTTGCCCGGAAAAACATCCATTACCCCGCGTCGTTTGAGGAGCTGGCCATCGCAAGGCGGCGGCTGGTGTTTGAGGAGCTGTTTGTGCTCACCTGCGGATTGGCCCAGCTGAAAGACCGGCGCGGCCAGGGCTCGGGCCGGGTGCTGGAGGGGGAGCCGGGGGAGTTTGCCGCCCTGCTGCCCTTCGCACCCACGGGCGCACAGCGGCGGGCCATGGACGACATCGCCGCCGACCTGCGCTCGGGCAAGGCCATGAACCGGCTGGTGCAGGGCGACGTGGGCTCGGGCAAGACGGCGGTGGCCGCCTTCGGGGCCTGGACGGCGGCGAAAAACGGGGTGCAGTGCGCCCTCATGGCCCCCACCGAGCTGCTGGCCGAGCAGCACGCCCGGACGCTGGATGCCCTGCTTTCCCCCGCCGGGGTGCGGGTGGTCCTGCTCACCGGGTCGGTGAAGGGCAAGGAGAAAAAAGCGCTCCTGGCCGCGCTGGCGGCGGGGGAGATTGACCTCATCGTGGGCACCCACGCCCTGTTCTCCGAAGGGGTGGAGTACCGGGATCTGGGGCTGGTCATCGCCGATGAGCAGCACCGCTTTGGCGTGGCCCAGCGGGCGGCGCTGGCGGAAAAGGGCGGAACCATCCCGCCCCATGTGCTGGTCATGTCCGCCACCCCCATCCCCCGGACGCTGGCCCTCATCATCTACGGCGACCTGGACGTGTCCGTCATGGACGAGCTGCCGCCGGGGCGGACGCCGGTGTCCACCTTTGTGGTGGGCGAGGATAAGCGGCAGCGGATGTACGGCTTTGTCCGCAAACAGGTGGCGGAAGGGCGGCAGGTGTACATTGTGTGCCCCACGGTGGAGGAGTCGGCTGATCTGCCCCAGTGGGGGGAGCCGGGGACGGCCCCCATGGATTTGAAGGCGGTGACCACCTACGCCCGTGAACTGCGGGAGAAGGTGTTCCCCGATCTGCGGGTGGGCTTTGTCCACGGCAAACTGAAATCGAAAGAAAAAGAGGCGGTGATGTCCGCCTTTGCCGGAGGGGAACTGGATGTGCTGGTGTCCACCACCGTTATCGAGGTGGGGGTGGACGTGCCCAACGCCTCCCTCATGGTGATTGAAAACGCGGAGCGGTTCGGACTGAGCCAGCTTCACCAGCTCCGGGGCCGGGTGGGCCGTGGGAAGCACGAGAGCTTCTGTGTGCTGG
>JAIEFH010000055.1 GCA_029067025.1 Oscillospiraceae bacterium
GTCAGGTCGTCGATGTCGAAGGTGCGGCCGATGAAAAGCTGGCAGGACTCAATAAAAAGGGTGATGCAGCCCCCGGGCAGAAGCGCCCGCTTCCAGCCAAAGCCCCGCCACAAAAGGGCGGAAAACAGGCCGAAGGGCATGAACAGGACAATATTGGCAATCAAGATATAGGTTGACTGGGAGAAGGTGTCAAAGGGGACCAGGCTGATATTTCCCGGACTGAAAAAGGGGAGGCCCGACTCGTTCCAGGGCATTCCCAGCGGCAGGCCCGCCAGAGAGCGGACCACCCACCTGGGGGTCAGTCCCAGGATCGCGGCCCCGCCGCAGTACATCCAAAAGAGTGCCAGAACAGCCTCCCGGCAGAAAGGGCTGGAAAGCCCTTTGTCCGCCAGCCTGCGCAGACGCAGGGGACGCAGGCCGAAAAACAGCGCCAGCGCCGGGACCGCGCCGCACAGCATGGCGAAGAGATAACGGAGGGTACGTCCCATATCAGCGGCTTGTCCACCGCCCGGTGGCCCCGCAGGGCAGGGCGAGGCCGGTCTGGGTGACGGGCAGGCCCAGCTCGTCGGACACGGTGTGCCCGCCGAACTTTCCGCCGATAACGGTCTGCAAAATATAGGTCAGCACCGACGGGGCCAGCCCCGTGGTGTAGGAATTCAAAATCACGAACAATGGCTCATCGGACAGCACCCCCGCCACCAGCTCCACAAAGGGGTACAGGTTTTCCTCCAGCTTCCATACCTCGCCGGAGGGCCCCCGCCCATAGGAGGGGGGGTCCATGATGATGGCGTCGTATTTGCGCCCCCGCCTGATTTCCCGCTCCACAAACTTGCCGCAGTCATCCACGATCCAGCGGATGGGCTTGTCCTCCAGCCCGGAGGAGCGGGCGTTGTCCTTCGCCCACTGAACCATGCCCTTTGCCGCGTCCACGTGGCATACGCTGGCCCCCGCCGCCGCGCAGGCGATGGTGGCCCCGCCGGTGTAGGCGAACAGATTGAGGACGCTGACGGGCCGTCCGGCCTTTTGGATCTGCTCCCGGGCGAAGTCCCAGTTGGCAGCCTGCTCGGGGAACACGCCGGTGTGCTTGAAGTTCATCAGCCCCACGTTGAAGGTGAGGTCCTTGTAACGCACCTGCCACCGCTGGGGGACGCTCTTGTCCGCCCATTGGCCGCCCCCGGTGTTGGAGCGGGCATACCGGGCGTCGTGCTTTTTCCAGCCCCGGTGGTTCCGTGGGGTGCTCCAGATGGCCTGGGGATCGGGCCGCACCAGCAGCTTGTCGCCCCAGCGCTCCAGCTTTTCTCCCCGGCCGCAGTCCAGCAGCTCATAGTCCTTCCATTGATCGGCAACCCACACGAAACACACCCCCTACAAGGAATATCTCCGCTCCGCCCCTACGGGGCGGAGTGGAGTTATCTGGGAGCGGCACACGAAACCCACCCCCAAATACAGAGAATCAAGACATTATACAACATCGGCGGTCAATAGTCAAACCCTGGCTGGAACAAAAACCGCCGGAGGGCCGCGGCCCTCCGGCGGTTTTCGCGTTTTCAGGTTCCAAGCTGAATCCACAGATCATTGTACAGCGCCCGGGTGGCCCGGGGAAGCACGGTGTACATCTCGCACCGCTCCAGCACGTCGGCGGGGGCGGCCATGATCTCGTACAGCTCGGGGTCAAGCTCCTCGCCGTACAGCTCCTCGTAATAGGCGGGGTACTGCTCCAGCGCCTCGGCGTTGGGGGAGGCGTACCAGATATAGTCCATGTTGGCCAGGTTGGCGTCGGTGGAGGCGATGAAGTTGATCCACGCCATGGCGGCGTCATAGTGGGGGGCGTCCTTGAGTACGCACATGGCGTCCACGAACCAGTTGGCCCCTTCCTCGGGGATCACGTAGCGCAGGTCTACTCCGTCCGCCTGATTTTCCAGCATGGACAGGTAGTCCCCGGCGTAGTAGGAGGCGATGGCGGCGTTGCCGCCCTCCATCTTCTGGAACACCTGATCCATCACCTTGCCCTGGAACACGCCCCGGCGGCTGGCGTCGGAGATGAGGCCAAAGGCCTCCCGGATCTCCGCCTCGTTGGTGGTGTTCACCGAGTAGCCCAGATGGATCAATGCCGCGCCCAGCGCGTCCCGGGAGTTGTTGATGAGCAGCACACTTCCGGCGTATTCGTCGCCGTACAGCGCGCCCCAGCTATCCAGCTCCCCGTCCACCATGTTGGCGTTGTAGATGAGGCCCAGGGTGCCCCAGGTGTAGGGGACGGTGTATTTGTTTTCGGGGTCATAGGGCAGATTGCGGAAGCGCTGGTCGATCAGCTCAAAGTTGGGGATCTGGCTGTAGTCCAGCTCCTCCAGCATATCCTCCTCAATGAGCTGGGAGATCATATAGTCGGAGGGGACGATTACGTCATAGTCCGCGCCGCCGCTCTTCAGCAGGGAGTAGAGGGCCTCGTTGCTCTCGGCGGTCTGGTAGTTGACCCGGATGCCGGTCTCCTCCTCGAACTGGGTGATGAGATCCTCGTCGATATACTCGCCCCAGGAGCACACGTTGACCACCGGCTGGGAGCTGGTGGCCCCAGTGAGCAGGACAACCACCACCACAAAAGCGCAGGCCATGGCAGCCGTCACGCCCCGGCGCACCCACTTAAAGGAGGGCTGGTTGAAGCGCATGGACAGCTTTTCAAAGAAAGAGGGCTCCCGAATCTCCTGGCTGGCGGCGCGGCGCTCCTGCCGGATTTCCCGGACGTTGTTCAGTACCAGCAGCACCAGCACCGACAAAAACAGCAGGGTGGACACCGCGTTGACCTCCGGGGTGATGCGCTTTTTGGTCATGGAGTAGATGCGCATGGCCAGGGTGGAGGTGGACGACCCGGCGGTGAAGTAGGAGATGACGAAGTCGTCGATGGACATGGTGAAGGCGATGAGCGCCCCGGACACGATGCCCGGCTTGATCTCGGGCAGAATCACCTTCCAGAACGCCTGCATCCAGGTGCAGCCCAGATCCTGGGCGGCGTCCACCAGGTTTTTGTCCATCTGCCGCAGCTTGGGGGCCACGTTCAGAATGACGTAGGGGATGTTAAAGGCGACGTGGGCCAGCAGCATGGTGGTAAAGCCCAGATGCAGCTTGTCGGGCAGTGTCACGACGCTTTGCACACCGTTGAACCAATTGGCGAATGCCCCCCAGCCCTGGAAGAACGCCACGAAAAACAGGCACAGGGAGACGCCGGTGACAATGTCCGCGTTCATCATGGGGATGTCGTTGACCACCAGCAGGGCGTCCCGCTTGCGACGTCCCAGGCTGTACAGGCCGATGGCGGCGAATGTGCCGGCCACGGTGGCGATGGCGGTGGCCAGCAGGGACACCAACAAAGTGGTGTACAGGCTCTCCATAATGAGGCTGTTTTGGAACAGGGAGACGTACCAGTTCAAAGAGAAGCCCTTCCACACAGCGCTGGAATCCCCGGCGTTGAAAGAGAAAATAATCAGCAGGAAAATGGGCAGGTACAAAAACAGGAAGGTCAGGCCGATAAACAAACGACTGCCGATACGGTTAGACTGTTTCATGCCGGCACCTCCCTGTTCGTTGTCGTGCGGTAATGGAGGGTGACGTAAGCAAAAGGAAGCGGTTTAAAGCTCTTTTTGCTTACTTTTTCTCTCGAGAAAAAGTAAGTCACATGATCACCGCCTGTTCTTCGCCCTCGCCGAAGTGGTTCATGACCACCATGCACACCACGACGATGACCATCATCACCATGGAGATGGCCGCGCCCAGGTGGGGATTGTAGGCCCCGCCCAAGAATTGCAGTTCAATCAAATCGCCCAGCATCATCTGGTTGCCGCCGCCCAGCAGGTTGGAGATGGCAAAGGTGGACACCGAGGGGACGAACACCATGGTCACCCCGGACAAAATCCCCGGCAGGGACAGGGGGAAGATCACCTTGCGGAACACCGTGGCGGAGTTAGCCCCCAGATCCCGGGCGGCCTCAATGAGCGAGCCGTCCAGCTTGACGATGACGGAATAGATGGGCAGGATCATGAAGGGCAGATAGTTATACACCATGCCCAGCACCACCGCGCCGGAGGTGCCGATCATCTGGATATACTCCACCCCCAGCAGGTTCAGCAGGCCCATGGCCCGGAAGAGCTGGTTCAAAAGGCCGTTGTTCTCCAGGATGGACATCCAGGAGTAGGTGCGCAGCAGGAAGTTCATCCACATGGGCAGCATGATGAGGGCCATGGCGACGCGCTGAAACCGGGGGCCCTCCTTGGCCATCCAGTAGGACACCGGGTAGCCGATGAGCAGGCACACCAGTGTGGCGACCACCGCCAGCCAGAAGGAGCGCAGGAACACCGACAGATAGATGCCCATGCCGGTGAAGTTTGCCATTGTGGCGTAGGAGGCGTTGGTGACAGGGTCGGCGGCGGTGAAAGCGTACACCGCCATAATGACGATGGGGATGACCACAAACAGCGCCATCCAGATCACATAGGGAAAGGCAAACCAGGCGCGCTTATTCCTCATAGCCGCCCTCCTGGGAGTCACTCTCCTCTCCATCCTCGTCCTCAGGCTCCACCACGTCCAGCTCCTCGTACTCCTCGGAGTAGGAGGAGTAGTCCCCAAACATCCCGGAGTACTGGCTCTTTTTCATGACATGGATGCCGTCCGGGTCGATCTTAATGCCAATGTGGCTGTCCACCGGGCAGAAGTCGGTGGTCTGGATGAGCCACTTGAAGCCGTAGAAATCCACAATGGTGTCGTAGTGGACACCCTTGAAGGTGACGGAGGTGACGGTGCCCCGGAGCTGGCCCGCTTCCTCGTCCACGATGTCCACGTCCTCGGGGCGGATGACCACGTCCACCGGCTCGTCCTTGGCAAAGCCCTTGTCCAGGCATTGGAAGCGGCGGTTGAAGATCTCCACCACGCCGTCATCCCGCATAATGCCGTCGATGATGTTAGACTCGCCGATGAAGTCCGCCACAAAGGCGTTCTTCGGCTCGTTGTAAATGTCCTCGGGGGTGCCGATCTGCTGGATGCGCCCGCCGTCCATCACCACCACGGTGTCGGACATGGCCAGCGCCTCCTCCTGGTCGTGGGTCACATAGATGAAGGTGATCTCCATCTCCTGCTGAATCCGCTTCAGCTCGTTCTGCATATCCTTGCGCAGGCGCATGTCCAGCGCCCCCAAGGGCTCGTCCAGCAGCAGAACCCGGGGCCGGTTCACCAGAGCCCGGGCAATAGCCACCCGCTGCTGCTGCCCGCCGGACAGGGCGGACACCGGGCGCTTCTCAAAGCCCTTCAGGTTGACCACCTCCAGCATCTCCATCACCCGCTGGTGAATCTCCTGCTCGGGGAGCTTCACCTTCCGGCCCGACCCATCCGCCTTGGGGATGCGCAGGCCGAAGGCCACGTTCTCAAACACGTTGAGGTGCGGGAACAGGGCGTAGCGCTGGAACACGGTATTGACGGCCCGCTGATGTGGCGGGACATCATTGATCCTCACGCCGTCAAACAAAACGTCCCCTGCGGTCGGCGACAAAAACCCGCCTATGATCCTAAGCGTGGTTGTCTTGCCGCACCCGCTGGGGCCCAGCAGCGTGAGGAATTCCTTATCGTTGATATACAGATTGATGTGGTCGAGCACGACCTCGTCGCCGTAGGACATGACGCAGTCCGACAGGCGGATCAGCTCCTTGGACATTTATCCTCCCCCATTTCTAATGATGAGTGTTTTGTCAGCTCCCTCGTTATATTCCCTTGGTGTCACGCTCGCGTTGGACACGCTTTCGCCTCGGCTTCCCTCCGTCTCGGGCTGGTCTCTGGGGCTTTGCAGCCCCGTCGCTCACCCTCGCTCCGGTCCATCCGAGGCGGCGTGTCTATGCTCGCGCTTCTAGGGTTTCACGGATTGCGAGATACACTATAGCGGGTTGGAACCCTTTTGTCAATCATTTTGGGGGAAATTTATCGGAAAATGGGGAGGTGCGTATCTGCTGTTTGCGCTGCCGGGTCTGGGCATTGACGGTTTCTCTGACTGCGCCTTGACGCTCAAAACCGGCGGTGGTAAAATCAGGAGGATATACGCCACTACCCGGGAGGAATGGGAGAAGCTATGAAAATCGCCTATCTGGGCATTGATCTGCTGAAACCCGTGCTGGACGCGCTGCTGGCCGAGGGGTGCCAGGTGCTCAAGCTGTTCACCTGCCCGGTGGACAACGTGACAGAGCTCAACACCGCCGTGATTCAGACAGCGGAGGAGCGGGGGATCCCCTATACATTAATCCGCGTCACCGCCGCTGACCTGGACGGGCTGGCAGGGGCGGGCTGTGAGCTGCTGGTGTGCGCGGGCTACTATTACCGCGCCCCCGTCACGGACGCCTTCCCCATGGTGAATTTCCACCCCACCCCGCTGCCTGTGGGCCGGGGTTCCTGGCCCATGCCCCGGCTCATCCTGGAGGGGGCGGAGTTTGGCGGCGTCACCGCCCACAAAATGGCGGCGGACTTCGATACCGGGGAGATTCTGCTCCAGGAGCGCTTCCCGCTGGATGAGCGGGAGAACCACCAGACCTACATGGAGAAGGTGTACGAAAAAATACCCGGCATGGTTCATAAGCTGGTGAACGACCCGCCCCAGGTGCTGGCAAACGCCCAACCCCAGGGGGCGGGGGAGTACTGGCCCCTGCCCACCGAGGCGGATTGGACGGTGACGCCGGACATGGATGCCGTTCAGGCCGATCTGATTCTCCGGGCTTTTTACGGCTATGAGTGCGTCTACCGGGACGGAGAACGCAGAACGGAGCTGATTGGAGGGCGCGTCGTATTCGGTGATCGGTTGGGGCAGCCCTTCCCCGTGCGGGGCGGCTATGTCACAGCGGATCGGATCAGAACACTCGCATAAACAGAACGAGCCCCGCGCCACAGGCGCGGGGCTCGTCAACTTATAGAGTAGTCAGGCTGGGGCGTCCGTCAAGGAATATCCTGGTACAGCTCCAGCGCCTCCAGCCCTTTTTGATTTACCCGGTAGAGGTATTTCCGCCCGTCCGGGCCAAGCTCCCGGTCGAACCAGCCCAGCACGTTGCGCCCCAGAATGGCGGCGGCGTTGTCCGGCCCACCCATCCGCTTCACGTCCTCCACCCGAGCGGGGCCGGCCTCGTGGAGGATCCGGGCGGTTCGAAGGGCCTGCTCCTTATAGGCTGTCAGAATCTTTTTCCGGGTCACGCCGCCGGTGTTGGCGCTGCCGGTGCGGCCCTCATGCTCCCGGATAACGGCCAGACGGCGCTTTTTGTCCCGCCGCGGTGCGGACGCCTCCTTGGGATGGACTACCACGTCGATCTGGGGCACGCCCCTCTGGGTGAAGCCCACGAAAATCAGCCCAAGCTCCAGCCGCCGGCACAGGGACTGCATCTCCCGGACGTGGGGCGACATATAGCCCCGCTTGGGCAGCGGCACCGCCACGTACACTCCGTCTGCCACCCGCTGCCGGTTCAGGGCCTGGTAGACCAGCTCCAGGGTGAAGCCCCGCTTCAGCTCCACCACGATAAGCTCACCGTCCCGCAGGGCGGTGACGTCGCAGTCCTTCACCTCGCCCTTGACCTCATAGCCCAGCCCCTCCAAGTAGTCCCGCACCGGGCCGTACAGGTCGCGCTCCAATAGCTTGTCCACTGTACTGTCCTCCTCATGGAAAACTCACCCCCGCCGGACGGCGGGGGTGAACGATTTTAAAATGCGCGGCCAATGTCCGTTCGGAAGTGCATATCGGTAAAGGAGATGGGCTTGGCGGCGGCGTAGGCGTTGGCAATGGCATCGTCCAGGGTGGCGCCCAGGGCGGTGACGCCCAGCACCCGCCCGCCGTTGGTGACGATCTGGCCGTCTTTTTCCGCGGTGCCGGCGTGGAACACCACAGCGGACTTGCCCGCCTCCTCCAGCCCGGAGATGGGATAGCCTTTTTTATAGTCCAGCGGATAGCCGCCGGAGGCCAGCACCAGGCAGCAGGCGGCGCTGTCTTTCCAGCGCAGATCCGCCTGATCCAGCGTCCCCTCCCGGCAGGCGTTGAAAATGCAGACACATATACACAACTCACCCTGCCACCGC
>JAIEFH010000056.1 GCA_029067025.1 Oscillospiraceae bacterium
CCGCCGCGCGCGGGCGCCCCGCGAGGGGGCGCCCCGCCCGGCCCCCGCGCCCCCCCCCGGCCCCGGGGGCGCGTACCCCGACGACCTGTCCGGCGGCATGGCCCGGCGGTTGGCCCTGGCCCGGTGCGCGGCGCTGGGCAGGGAGCTGCTCCTGCTGGACGAGCCCTTCGCCGGGGTGGACCCGGAGAGGACGGCCAGGATCATGGACCGCCTGCGGGCGCTGAACGTCCCGGCTGTGCTGGCCACCCACCAGCCCCAGGTGCTCTCGGCCTGCGACCGGGTGGTGAGCCTGGACGGGCCCCCGCTGAGGCGCGTATAGTCAATCAAGAACACGAGGTGTGTCCCATGGAATCCACGGCGCAGACAGCAAAACCCCTTTTTACCAACCGGGACTTGACCCGGCTCATGATCCCCCTGGTTATCGAGCAGCTATTGCTGATGACGGTGGGTATGGCCGACACGATGATGGTCACCACCGCCGGGGAGGCGGTGGTCTCCGGGGTGTCCCTGGTGGACGGCATCAATATCCTGATTATCAACATTTTCTCCGCCCTGTCTACCGGCGGGGCGGTGGTGGTGGCCCAATACCTGGGGCGGAGGGAGCCGGAAAACGCCCGGTCGGCGGCCAAACAACTGCTGTATGTCGCCCTGCTGGCGGCTTTGTTCCTGATGGGGGCCGCGCTCCTGTTTCGGGAGCATATTCTGCGGCTGCTCTTCGGAAGCATCTCTCAGGAGGTCATGGATTCGGCCCTGATCTATTTCCTGCTGACGGCGGCCGCCTACCCCTTTATCGCCATCTACAACGCCGGCGCGGCCCTTTTTCGGGCCATGGGCAACAGCAAGGTGTCCATGGTCAACTCGCTGATCGTCAATCTCATCAACATCGCGGTGAACGCCGTGCTGATCTACGGCTTTGGCATGGGGGCCGCCGGGGCGGGCATCGGCACCCTGGTCTCCCGGATCGCGGCGGCGGTCATCATCGGCATGATGATTACCAGGCCAAGCCTCCAGGTGTATGTGGAGGATCTGTTCCGACCCAATCTCCAATGGCGGACGGTGAAGGCGATCCTGGGCATCGGAATACCCGCCGGAATTGAAAACGGTATGTTCCAGATCGGGAAGCTGCTGGTGCTGAGGCTGGTCACTTCCTTTGACCTGGGCGTGAATTTGGCCATACAGGGCTCCGCGGTGGCGGCAAACGCCATCTGCAATTCCGTTGCCAGCTGCATCAACGTCCCGGGGCAGGCGGTGGGGCTCAGCATGGTGACGGTCATCGGCCAGTGCATGGGGGCCGGAGATCACGAGCAGGCGGTGGGCTATACCAAAAAGCTGATGAAGGTGGCCTATCTCTCCATGGGGCTCTCCTGCCTGTGCCTGTTCCTGGCGGCGCCGGTTTTGGTGCCCTTGTTCAACCTGACGACCTCTACCGCCGCCATCGCCATCCAGGTGCTCCGCTGGTGCGCGGTGTTCACCATTGTTTTCTGGCCCATGGCCTTCACCCTGCCCAACGCCCTCCGGGCGGCGGGGGACGCCAAGTTTACCATGGTGGTCTCCATGCTGTCCATGTGGATCTGCCGCATCGGAATGAGCTATCTGCTGGGCCCGGTCCAAGGGCTTGGAATGGGGCTGCTGGGGGTCTGGGTGGCCATGTTCTGCGACTGGGTGGTTCGGGCCGCCCTGTTCCTGACCCGGTTCCTGCGGGGAAAGTGGAAGGAGCACCAGGTGATTTGAGACGCCGTCGGTTCGGGGCGCTGAACCGGCACACCCGGGGTTTGAAAATAAAGAGCGAACGGAGAAATGATATGCTGAACCAGTTTTCGAGAACAGAGCTTTTGCTTGGGAAGGTTGGGATGGATCGTCTGTACCGCGCCCGGGTCGCTGTGTTCGGAATTGGCGGCGTGGGAGGGTACACGGTGGAGGCGCTGGCCCGCAGCGGGGTGGGAACGCTGGACCTGATCGACAACGACCGAATGTGCCTGACCAACATCAACCGCCAGATACTCGCCAGCCATCGGACGGTGGGGCAGTTCAAGGTGGACGTGGCCCGGGAGCGCATCCTGGACATCAACCCGGACGCGAAAGTGCATACCTACAAGACCTTCTACACGCCGCAGACCGCGGCACAGTTTGATTTCGCCCAATATGACTACATCGTGGACGCCATCGACACCATGGCCGGAAAGCTGGAGCTGGTGGAGCGGGCGCGAAAAGCGGGCGTACCCATCATCAGCTGCATGGGAGCCGGAAACAAGATGGATCCGTCCGCGTTCGAGGTGGCGGACATCTATGAGACCTCTGTGTGCCCGCTGGCCCGGATCATGCGGCGGGAGCTGAGGCGGCGGGGGATCGAATGGCTCAAGGTGGTGTACTCCAAGGAGCCGCCTATGACGCCCATTGGCGATGTGGACAGCCCGCCTGATGCAGCGCAAGAGGGCGTCCGGCACAGGCAGACGCCCGGCAGCAACGCCTTTGTGCCGGCTGTGGCCGGCCTCATGATCGCCGGAGAGGTCATTCGGGATTTGGCCGGAACAAGGGACAGCGGAGCGTGATTACGCTCCGCTGTCCCTTGAAAATATGAGGCTGTCATATGCGTCAGTCCGCTTCATCGACCACATGGGCCTTAATCAAGTTGGTCTCCACCGCCCTGCCCAGGGGAACTCCGGCGGTGACCACAATGGTGTCCCCATTCTTGGCGATGCCTTCCTTCAATGCTACCTCAGCGCACAGGGAGAAGATCCGGTCGGTAGAGGTGACTTCTCCCGTGAGGAAGGGATATACGCCCCAGCACAGGGCCAGTTGGCGGCGCACCTTCTCCCGCATGGTCAGCGCAGCAACGGGGCAGTCAGGGTGGAAGCGGCTGATCATCCGGGCGGTATGCCCCGAATTGGTGGCGGTGGTGATGGCGACGGCGCCCAGGTCTTTGGCGGTCAGGCAGCAGGTGTGGGAGATGGCGTCGTTAATGGTGGCTTTGATCGTCTCCGGGCCCTCCAAAAACTGGTGCATCCGCGCCCAGAAGTCGATCGCGTCCTCCGCCTCGGCAACGATGCGGTTCATGGTCTCCAACGCCTCCAGCGGGTACTTGCCGCTGGCGGTCTCGCCGGAGAGCATCACGCAGGTGGTACCGTCAAAGACGGCGTTGGCCACGTCGGACACCTCCGCCCGGGTGGGCCGGGGGTTGCGCATCATGGAGTCCAGCATTTGGGTGGCGGTGACCACCAGCTTGCCGGTGTGGAGGCCCTTGCGGATCATCTGCTTTTGCAGGACGGGCACCCGGGCGGCGGGGATCTCCACGCCAAGATCGCCGCGGGCCACCATAATACCGTCGGCGGCGGCGATGATCTCGTCCAGGTTGTCTACACCTTCCTGATTCTCGATTTTGGCGATGATCTGGATATTCTCCCCGCCATAAGTCCGCAGAACCTGCCGGATCTCCTCTACATCGCTGGCTTTGCGGACAAAGGAAGCGGCGATAAAATCAAAATCGTTCTCAATGCCAAAGCGGATGTCGGCAATATCCCGTTCGGTCAGGGCGGGCAGATGGATATGCGCACCGGGAATGTTGATGGATTTATTGGCGGAGAGGGAGCCGCCGTTGACCACGGTACAGATGATGTCCTGTCCCTTGATCTCCTTGACCTCAATGCCCACCAGGCCGTCGTCGATCAAAATCCGGGTGCCCGGTTCCACCTCGGCGGGGAGGTTCGCATAGGTGACGGCCACCCTGTGCTGATCGCCTACAATATCCTCGGCGGTCAGCGTAAAGGTCTCGCCGGCCTTCAGCTCGACAGACTTGGCGGCAAAGCTTTTGATCCGGATCTCGGGCCCCTTGGTGTCCAGCACTGTCGCCACCGGATAGCTCATGGAGTCCCGGACAGCCTTGAACATATTGAGGCGGGACAGCTGTTCGGCGTGGGTCCCGTGGGAGAAGTTGAACCTGGCGGCGTTCATGCCCCCCCGGATCAGGGCGCGGATCATGTCGGGGCTGTCTACGGCAGGCCCCAGGGTGCAGATGATCTTTGTTCTTCTCATGCGGTATTCCTCCTGATTAGTTTATGATGCAGAGTAAGCTTGCTGATCTACTCCGTGGCGGAAAGAGCCATGAAATGTCCTATATATTATAACACGATGAGCGGCATCATAACAAGACTGCCTTTGCCAGCACGGTTTTGAATATATGCGGCTTCGATTCCGCGCTTTTGCGCTCCCGGCAGGAGTATATCCTCCTGCCGGGAGCGCGTTGTTTTATCGTTTCGATTCGGTTTGTTTTTCCAGTTCCTGCAGCCTATTGTTGATTTGCTTGGCTTCCCTGCGCCTGAGCAAATAGAACCCGCTCCATATAGCCGCGAATGTGGCGCATGAGATAAAAAGTTCCCCAATAATATGCCGGCTCGATTGCAGCGGAATCCAAGCCAGGTAAGTGGAGACAAAAAAGAAGGTGATCGTCCCAACAAAGAAATGAATGGCTGCTTTCAGCAGAAGGGCGGGGCGCTCCAATTCATACAAGATGGCCGGGAAGCAGTAGCCGATTCCCACAAGGATCGTTCCGACAGCGTGTTTTGGAAAATCTTCCGCTATGGCAAGCAGAAGATCCTTGCCCTGCCAGAAAAATAGAA
>JAIEFH010000057.1 GCA_029067025.1 Oscillospiraceae bacterium
ATACGATATAAAGACCCGGAGCCGCTTAGAGGCCTGCCCAAAGTCCAGCGGGGCATTTTGGACAACTGCGCCCGGTACGTCCGCCCCGGCGGGGCGCTGGTGTACTCCACCTGCACCCTCCTGCCCAGGGAAAACGACGAGATTGTGGACGGATTCCTGGCGGCCCACCCGGAGTTCGAGGCCGAGCCCTTCGACCTGCCCCATCTGGGCACACAGCCGGGCCGGGTGACCTTCTGGCCCCACATCCACGGCACAGACGGCTTTTTCGCGGCCAAGCTGCGCAGAAAGGGGTGATCCCCAATGACCGATTTAAAATCCATGACCCGGCCGGAGCTGGAAGCGTACTTCAAGGAGCTGGGCCAGCCCAAATTCCGGGCCATGCAGGTGTTCCGCTGGCTCCACCAAGGGGTGGAGTCCTTCGACGAGATGACCAACCTGCCCAAGCCCCTCCGGGAGAAGCTGAAGGAGGCGTGTGTCCTCACTGTCCCCAAGGTGGAGCGCAAACAGGTGTCCCAACTGGACGGCACCATCAAGTATTTGTGGCGGCTGGGGGACGGAAATTGTGTGGAAACGGTTTTGATGCGCTACAAGCATGGGAATACTGTATGCGTGTCCAGCCAGGTGGGGTGCAATATGGGCTGCGTGTTCTGCGCCTCCACCCTGGGGGGCAAGGTTCGGGATCTGACCCCAGCGGAGATTTTAGACCAGGTAATATTTACCGAAAAAGACAGCGGGGAGGCCGTTTCCAACATCGTTATGATGGGAATTGGCGAGCCGCTGGACAATTTTGACCACGTTTTGCGATTTTTGACCCTGGTAAATGACCCGGACGGGCTGAACATCGGGATGCGGCACATCTCCCTGTCCACCTGCGGGCTGGTAAAGAAAATTGACAAACTGGCCCAACTTGGGTTACAATTAACCTTAAGTGTTTCCCTTCACGCCCCGGACGACGAGACCCGGTCGAAGCTGATGCCGGTCAACCGCTCGGTGGGTGTGGATACGCTGATGGAAACCTGCCGCCGGTATTTCGAGACTACCGGGCGGCGCATCTCCTATGAGTACGCCATGGTTGACGGGGTGAACGATTCCGACGAGCAGGCCGACCGGCTGGCGAAGCTGCTGCGGGGCCAGCCGGGGCACGTGAACCTGATCCCGCTGAACGAGGTGGCGGAGTCGCCGCTGGCCCCCAGCCGCCGGGTGCGGCAGTTCCAGCAGCGGCTGGAGGGGCACGGCGTCACTGCTACGGTGCGGCGCAAGCTGGGGGGCGACATCGACGCCTCCTGCGGGCAGCTGCGGCGGCGGAGGATCATGGAGAGGGAAATCCATTCCCCAGAGGAGGGATCAACTTGAAAGTCTGTGGTATGACGGACATAGGCCGTCACAGAAAGGACAACCAGGACAGCTATGCCATCCATCAATGGGAGGACGGAACGGCTCTGCTGGTGGTGTGCGACGGCATGGGCGGCGCACAGGCGGGCAGCGTGGCCAGCTCGGTGGCGGTGGAGACCTTTGCCGCCGCGGTGGAAGGAGCTCTGGCCCGGGGTGCCCTGGGGGGTTCGAGGCAAGTGCTGGTGAAGGCCTGCCAGATGGCCAACGAGAAGGTGTACCGCCTCAGCCTGGAAAACCGGGAGTACGAGGGCATGGGCACCACTTTGGTGGCGGCGCTGATCCGGCCGGACGGGGTGTGGCTGGTCAACATCGGAGACAGCCGGGGCTATCTGCTGGAAAATGATTCCATACGCCAGGTGACGGTGGATCACTCTCTGGTGCAGCTGCTGGTGGAGCGGGGAGAGATCACTCCCGCCGAAGCCCGCGTACATCCCCAAAAGAATCTCATCACCCGGGCCCTGGGGGTGGACAGCCGTGTGGAGTGCGATTTGACCCGGCTGGAGCCGGGGCAGGGCAGCCGCCTGCTGCTGTGCAGCGACGGACTCACCAATGTGCTGGACGACGAGACGCTGCTGGCCCTCAGCCGCCGGGAGGCGGAGATTGAGGATCTGTGCCGCGCGCTGATCAGCCTGACGCTGGAGCGGGGCGCGCCGGACAACGTCACCGCCGTGCTGGCGCAGCTGTAAACGAGGAGGACTTTTACCATGGATCAATACATAGGTAAAATGCTCGACAACCGATATGAAATTCAGGAGTGCATCGGCACCGGGGGCATGGCGGTGGTGTACAAGGCCCGCGACCACCGGCTGAACCGGCTGGTGGCCGTCAAGATCCTGAAGCCGGAGCTGGCCAGCGACGCGGACTTCCGCCGCCGCTTCCATGACGAGTCCCAGGCGGTGGCCATGCTGTCCCACGCCAACATCGTGTCGGTGTACGACGTGAGCCGTTCCGACGGGCTGGACTATATTGTCATGGAGCTGATCGACGGCCTGACCCTGAAGCAGTATATGCAGCGCCGGGGCACCCCCCTGAACTGGCGGGAGGCCCAGCACTTCATCACCCAGATCATGCGGGCGCTGAGCCATGCCCACTCCCGGGGGATCATCCATCGGGACATCAAGCCCCACAACATCATGGTTCTCCGGGACGGCAGTGTGAAGGTCACCGATTTCGGCATTGCCCAGTTGGCCAGCGCCGCCCAGAATACCATGACCCAGGAGGCCATCGGCTCGGTACACTATATTTCGCCGGAGCAGGCCAAGGGCAGCCACGTGGACTGCCGCACGGACATCTACTCCGCCGGCGTGGTGCTGTACGAGATGCTCACCGGCCGCCTTCCCTTCGAGGGGGACACCCCCGTGGCGGTGGCCATCCAGCATATCAGATCCATTCCCGTGCCCCCCTGTGATTTGAACCCGGACGTGCCCCGCACTTTGGAGGCCATCACCATGAAGGCCATGGCTCCCGAGCTGAGCCAGCGCTACGCCACGGCGGACGAGATGCTGGAGGATCTGAAGGAATTCCGCAAAAACCCGGACTATGAGCCCGCCGCCCCCACTCCTGAGGACGTGCCGGACGAGCCCACCATGGTGGTGCCTGCCAAGGTGATCACCGCCTCCGTCCGGGTGCCGGTGGAGCGCCGGGAGCCGGAGAATACCCAGCCTGAGCGGCGGGAGCGCCGCCGCCGGGAGGTAGAGGAAGAGGATTACGACTACGATGACGAGCCTCCCCGCCGGGGCGGCGGAGTAGCGGCCGCGGCGATGGCGGTGGTGCTCATCCTGGCGTTTATCGGCTGCATTGTCTACTTCCTCTGGAACTTTTTCGCCAAGGATCTGCTGACCCCGAAAGCCCAGGAGTATGAAGTGCCCAATCTGCTGGGCTACACCGTGGAACAGTTGGAGCAGAACAAGACCATCCTGGGCGATTTCACCCTGGAGAAGGGCGACATCAAGAAGAGCGAGTACCCGGAGGGGCAGATCTGCGAGCAGAACCCCATGCCCGGCACCATGGTGCGGGAGGGCACCATGACCATTACCGTCAACATCAGCGGCGGCGAGGACAAGGTGTATATGCCCTTCGTGGAGACCTGGGACGCCAGACAGGCCCTCAAGACCCTCCAGGACGAGATGGGACTGGTGGTGAACCAGGAAGAGGATTGGTCCGACACCATCACCAAAGGCTATGTCATCTCCCAAAGCCTGATGGCGGATACGGAGGTGTGGCCGGGGCGCGAGGTGACCATCGTCATCAGCAAGGGCCCCGAGCAGAAGCAGGCCACGGTCATCAACTTCCTCAATGTCCCCCTGGAGCAGGCCAAGGATCAGATCACCCAGCTGGGGCTGAGGGTGGGCGACGTGAAGGAGTACTACAGCGATGAATATCCCGAGGGCCGCGTGTCCTGGCAGAGCGTTCCCCAGGGCGAGCAGGTGGATAAGGACAGCGCCATTGACCTATGGGTGAGCCTGGGCCCGGAGCCCGAGGACACGCCGGAGCCCACGCCCGACGTCACCGAGCCGCCGGTGGAGAGCAACCCGGTGGCTGAGCCCACCGAGAACGTGGGAGCGGCCACCAGCACGCAGGTCATTACAGTGGATTTGACCCCATACCAGGGTACAGTGAATGTGCGCATTGTAGTGGGGGATATGACGCTGTTCGACGGCGGGGTGGACGCGGACATGAATTCCGCCAAGAGCGTGCCTGCCACCGCCTCGGGGCTGCAAGTGGTATCCATCTATATCAACGGGACGCTGGTGAGCAGCTACTCACTCCAGTTCTGACGGCATGACGGGACAGATTGTCAAGGCCCTCAGCGGGTTTTACTATGTAGATACGGGGGCGGGAGAGCCCGTGCCCTGCCGGGGCCGGGGGAAGCTCCGCCACCAGAAGGCCACGCCGCTGGTGGGCGACCGGGTGGAGATCACCTGTTTGGAGGACGGCACGGGCATGGTGGACGCCATTCTGCCCCGGAAGAACCAGTTCAGCCGTCCGGCGGTGGCCAACATCGACCAACTGGTTATCGTGTGCTCCGGGGCCATCCCGGTGACCGACCCGTTCCTCATTGACCGCATGGCGGCCATGGCGGAGTGGAAGGGCTGCGAGCCGCTCATCGTGTTCAACAAGTGCGACCTGGTGCGGGTGGACGCTCTGGCGGAGCTTTACCGTGCCGCGGGTTTTTCCACCCTCCAGGTGAGCGCGGAGACGGGGGAGGGGATGGATGCCCTGGCCGCCGCCATTG
>JAIEFH010000058.1 GCA_029067025.1 Oscillospiraceae bacterium
TGGCTGGATGGGGCGGCGGCCGATTCGGACTACCCGGACAAGCTGTATGAACTGCTGGCGGGATATGACCGCCCCGTCCTCTTCTGCGCCGGGGCGGTCACCCTCAACGCCGTGGCAAAGCAGCGGGAGCGGTTCGAGCAGGTTTGCGATTTCCTCATCGCGTCCCCGGAGGCGCTGGACGCCCTCAACGACAAGGAGACAGTCCATCGCCGCTGTGAGGAGCTGGGCATCCCCGTCCCCAAGCAGTACGAGGGGGAGCCGGAGGGCTGGCCCGTCATCATCAAGCCCCACTGCGGGGAGAAATTCGGTCTGAAGGCCAAAGACCGCTACGCCATTGCCAACAACGCGGAAGAGTACGCCGCCAAGCGGGCGGCCATGGCGAAATACGACCCCTGCCCCATTGTCCAGCAGAGGGTGGAGGGCACAGGGGCCGGGGCCAGCCTGCTGCTGGATCGGGAGGGGCGGCTCATCTCCGCCATCTGCCACCGGCGCGTCCGGGAGTACCCCGCCGCCGGCGGGCCGTCCACCTGCTGCGAGAGCTTCTATGACGAAAAGATGATCGACAGCGCGTACCGCCTGCTGTCCTCCTTCGGCTTTGTGGGCATGGCCATGGTGGAGTTCAAGGGGGAATACGTGCTGGAGGTGAACCCCCGGGTGTGGGGCAGCTTCCCCATGACTGAGCGGGCGAACAGCCCCTTTGTGACCCGCTATGCCTGTGCTGCGGCTGGCGAGCGGCTGGATTACCAACCCCAGGACTATCAGACCGGCGTGCGGATGCGCTTTACCCTCAACGACGGGGCGGCCATGCTGGACTACCTGCGCCATGGCAGGCCCGGCCCCTTTTTCCAGGGGGTGGCGGACTGGTTCCAGGCCAAGGACGCGCTGTCCGCCAGGGACGACCCCAAACCCCTGCGCCGCTATGTTCGCGGGATGCTGCTGAAACGATGAGTATGGAACTGAAGCTTGATTTGCACGTCCACTCTGAGCGCTCCTTTGACGGGGTGATGGAGCTGGACGAGATTGCGTCTTTGGCCCGTGCCAAGGGGCTGGACGGCGTGGCCGTGTGCGACCACGGCATAGCCCTGGCGAACGCGCCGGAGATCCCCGGCTTTCTGTTCATCCCCGGGGTGGAGCTGGCCACCCAGTTCGGCCATGTGTTGGGGCTGTTCGTCACCGGGCCGGTGGAGACCACGGATTTTTACCAGGCGGCGGAGGCCATCCACGCCCAGGGGGGGCTGACGGTGCTGGCCCACCCCTTTGAACACAACCGGGACGATACCCGCCTGCTCCCCGCCGTGCCCTGCCTGGACGGGGTGGAGGTGTGGAACAGCCGGGCGGATCGGAACATCCGGGAGGCCAACGCCCTGGCGGCCCGGTTCGCCGCCGCCCACGGCCTGCTCCCCTTCGGCGGCAGCGACGCCCATGTGCCCAATGAAATCGGCAACGCCGTGGTGACGGTTCAAGTGGAAGAGCGGACATTGGAGGCGGTGAAAACCGCCCTGCTGGAGGGCAGGGCGGAGATCCGTGGCCGGCGGGGACGGGCATGGTACGTGGCCCAAAGCCAGCTCACCCGGCGGAGAAAAACCGGGGCGGGGCCGCTGGACTACGCGCAGTGGGCGGCGTTCGCCGCCAAGTGCCGCTTACAGGATATATTTAGAAGGGATTGAATGGTATGTCGATGCTGGTAAAGCTGGGCAAAAAGGGGAAAAAGATTGTAAAAAAGTTCATCACCCCGGCGGAGAAGCACCACCTGAGCTACACCCGCCGCATTGAGCGGATCAAGACGGACAAGCGCATCTGCGCCATGACCTTTGACGACGGGCCCATGGATATGCCCGCCGCCCCGGATCAGTTTGGAGGGCGCTCCCTCACCGACGTGATCCTGGACGTCATGGCGGAATTCGGGGCCAAGGGCTCCTTTGACGTGGTGGGGGACACCAGCGAGAACTACCCGGACAAGGCGGGCAAGGTGGGCAGCGCCGCCTGGGGCGGAACCAAATTCGACCACTACCCCGACCTGGGCCACGACGACAAGGGGGGCGCGGTCCACAACGACCGGCTCATCCGCCGGATGCTGGACGAGGGCCACCAGATCACCAACCACAGCTACCGCCACATCATCTTCGGCAAGAAGCCCTTTGTGTACGGGGCCCGGGAGTACCTGGGCAGCGTGGACAAGGCGGTGGACGACCAGCTGCGGCTGGACAGATTGATGGAGGAAACCTACGGCTGCAAGCTGACTCTGGGCCGTCCGCCCCACTATGTGGACAAAATCCAGGACGGCTTTACCAGCTACGACGTGTACGACAAGGTGGGCTACCAGTATATGGCCGCGTCCTATGACGGGGCGGGCTGGCTGCCCTCCACGCTGTCCGACCCGGACGCCGCCCTGGAGGCGGAGGTCAACGCCATGGTGGAGCCCATGAAAAAGGCGCTGGAAAAGGATCCCGATTTCTTCCGCGGCCAGATCATCTTCCAAAAGGATGGCTACAACATGGCCAAGCGCACCCCGGTGGCTTTCGGGCTGCGTAAGCAGTTGGAACTGCTGAAGGAATACGGCTACCAGGTGGTGACGGTGGGGCAGCTCATGGAAGAGAGCCCCTTTGCCGACCTGGGCCGGGATGACCCGCTGTTCGACAAGCTGTGCCGTCTGCAAAAGGATCGGGCGGTGGCCTATTCGGATAACCGCGTGCGGCTGGAGGATCCCATGAGCTGGGGAGAGCTGGCCATGCTGCTGTGCCCCAAGGAGGAGGCCATGGCCCGCCGCTGGGCGAAGATTCGCAGGAGCGGCAAGCATGAGGACGCCTACTGCGGCGCGCTGGAGTGGTGCGTGGAGCAGGGGCTTCTCCCCAAGGGCACCAAGTCCGACGGCCCGGTGACCGCCCTGCCCGGAGGGCTGTTCGGCCCGGCGGAGGGTTTCACCCGGCGGCAGGTATACGCCGCCTACCTGGAATAAACGGTAAAAGCCCCAGCGCCCAAAGGGCGCTGGGGCTTTCTCTGCTTTAGTCGCACTCGATGACGGCCCGCTTGACGGCGGGGATGGAGGCGGCGGAGACGGACAGCTCGTCGATGCCCACCGACATATAGAAGGTGGTGAGGGCGGTGTTGGCGGCGGACTCGCCGCAGATGCCCACCCAGATGCCCGCGTCATGGGCGGCCTTGGCGGTGCGCTCGATGAGGCGCAGGATGGCGGGGTGGCCGGAGTCGAACAGGTTGCTGATGTTGGCGTTCATCCGGTCGGCGGCCAGGGTGTACTGGGTCAGGTCGTTGGTGCCGATGGAGAAGAAGTCCACCTCTTTGGCCAGCACGTCGGCCATAACGGCGGCGGCGGGGGTCTCGATCATGATGCCGTACTCCACGTCCTTGCTGTAGGGGATGCCCTCCTTGTCCAGCTCCTGCCGGACCTGGTTGACGATGGTCTTGATCTCCAGCACCTGCTCCAGGTGGGTAATCATGGGGAACATGATGTTCAGCTTGCCGTACACCGACGCCCGCAGCAGCGCCCGCAGCTGGGTGCGGAAAATCTCAGGCTGTTTCAGGCAGATGCGGATGGCCCGGTAGCCCATAGCGGGGTTCTCCTCCCCCTCGATGCCGAAGTAGGGGGCCTGCTTGTCGCTGCCCAGATCCAGGGTGCGCACCACCACGGGCCGGGGGGCCAGCCGGGAGAGCACCTCTTTGTAGATCTCAAACTGGGCCTGCTCGGTGGGGAAGTCGGGGCTGTCCAGGTAGATGAACTCGCTGCGGAACAGGCCCACGCCGGCGCCGCCCCGGGCGATGACCGCGTCGATGTCCTTCAGGCCGCCGATGTTGGCGCACACCAGAACCTTGTGGCCGCTCTTGGTGATGGCCTTGCGATCCTTATAGGCTTCCAGCGCCGCCTGGTCGGCCAGGAACGCGGCGCGGCGGCGGATGAACTCCGCCCGGGTGGCCTCGTCGGGCTGGGGGGCTACCTCGCCGGTGGAGCCGTCGATGGCCACCAGGCCGGACCTGGGCAGTTTGTCGTAGTCGTCCCCCATGCCCACGATGCAGGGGATGCCCAGGGTGCGGGCCAGGATGACGGAATGGGAGGTAGACGAGCCCAGCTTGGTGACGAAGCCCGCCACATGGTTCTTGTCCAGCCGGACGGTCTGGCTGGGCAGCAGATCCACCGCCGCCACGATCACCGGCTCATCGGGGAAGTCGGCGGCGTCGGGGATGCCCTTGAGCACCCGGATCAGGCGGTTGCCCACGTCCATCACGTCGGCGGCGCGGGCCTGCATATACTCGTCGTCCATGGACTTGAACATGGCGGCCAGGGAGTCGGCGGTCTCCCGCACAGCATACTCGGCGTTATATCCCTCGTCCAGCAGCCCGTCGATGCCGTCGATGAGATCCGGGTCCTCCAGCATCATGCGGTGGATGTCAAACACCTGGGCCACATTCTCGTCGGTGGCCCGGGCCTTCTCATACAGGCCGTCCAGCTCCCGGATGGCCTGGGAGGCGGCCTGGTCATAGCGCTGGTGCTGCTGGGCGGGGTCCAGACCGGTCTCGCGGGTGACGGACAGGTCGGGTTCCTCCAGGTAAAACAGCTGGGCGACGGCCGCTCCGGCCGAGGCGGCAATTCCTTTTAACATGACAGTTCCTCCGTTCATTTGGCAATTTCGGACAGGCACGCCGGACGCGCGCGGTTCTTCTTTGTGTATATCATATAATTTGCGTTCCTGCAATGGGTTAAGCAAAATTTCTTCAAAAATTTTTTGTCCGGCGGCTTTCTATGATTTTTCTTGAAAAGGGCGGTGGGCCGTGCTATAATACGATAAAACGTTTGTTTGGATTGGGGGGCCGGTCATGCCCGAGGAGATTGCCGAGATGACGGGGCGGAATCAGGTGGAGGGTACGGTGTCCGCCGTGCTGTTCCGCAATGAGGAGAACGGCTACACGGTGCTGAAGCTGGACTGCGGCGAACGGGGGGAGATCACGGCGGTGGGCTGTATGCCCGGCGTGGCCCCCGGCGAGAGCCTGGAGCTGGAGGGGGCCTGGGGCCGCCACCCCAGCTACGGCGAGCAGTTCAAAGCGGAGGTGGTCACCCGCCGTATGCCCGTGGGGGAGAAGGCAGTGTTCGAGTACCTGGCCTCCGGGGTGGTCAAGGGCATCCGCATGGGGCTGGCCCGGCAGATCGTGGACCGCTTCGGGGAGGACGCGCTGGCCGTCATCGAGAACGAGCCGGAAAAGCTGTGCGAAATCCGGGGGATGTCCCCCAAACGGGCCCGCGCCATCAGCGAGGACTTCCGCCAGAAGATGGGGATGCGCCGTCTGGCGGAGTTTTTGTCCGAGCACCGGCTGCCCTTGGCCGCCGCTATGCCGCTGTACAAGCGGTTTGGCGACCTGGCGGTGGACGTGATCCACGACAACCCCTACCTGCTGGCAGACCGCTCGCTGGAAATCCCCTTCGCCCAGGTGGACGCCCTGGCCATCGAGCTGGGAGTTGCGGGGGACGACCCCCAGCGGGTGGAGTCCGCCCTGCTGTTTGAGCTGGACCACAACGCCGACAACGGCCACGTATTCCTGCCGGAAAACAAGCTGCTGGCCGCCACCGCCGCCCTCATCGGGGTGGAGGGGGACTGTCTCACCGAGGGGCTGAACGCCCTCATGGAGCGGGGCGAGGTGGTGCGGGAGGACATCGCCGGGGTCACCGCCTGCTACCCGGCGGGGCTGTACGGCGCGGAGTGCTATGTGGCCATGCGTGTGGGCGAGATGTGCCGCAATGAGATCGCCCCGCCGGAGGGGCTGGGGCGGCTCATCGACGCCATCCAGCGTGAACAGGGCATCACCTACGCCGCCCAGCAGCGCACCGCCGTGGAGCTTGCCGCCAGCCGCCAGGTGATGCTGCTCACCGGCGGGCCGGGCACCGGCAAGACCACCTCCCTGCGGGGAGTGCTGGCCCTGTTCGAAACGCTGGGGCTGGAGACAGCCCTGGCCGCCCCCACCGGCCGCGCCGCCAAGCGGATGGGCGAGACCTGCGGGGCGGAGGCGCTGACCATCCACCGCCTGCTGGAGACCAAGCTGGACCCCTTCACCGGACAGCTCGCCTTCACCAAGAACCAGGACGACCCGCTGGAGGTGGACGCGGTCATCGTGGACGAGACGTCCATGGTGGACGTGTCCCTCATGGCGGCGCTGCTGGCCGCCCTGCGGGGGGACTGCCGGTTGGTGCTGGTGGGCGACCCGGACCAGCTCCCGTCGGTGGGGCCGGGGAACGTGCTGGATCACCTGATCCGCTCCGGGGTGGTGCCCGCCGTCTCCCTCACGGAGATTTTCCGTCAGGCCCGGGAGAGCGCCATCGTCATGAACGCCCACGGGGTGAACCGGGGGACGGCGCCGGAACTGACCAATAAGACAAAGGATTTCTTTTACATGGGGCGCCGGGACGCCGCCCGCACGGTGGACACCATCGTGGAGCTGTGCCAGACCCGCCTGCCCCGGAACATGGGCATCCCGCCGGAGCAGATCCAGGTGCTGACCCCTACCCGGAAGCGGGGGGCGGGCACTGCCGCGCTGAACCGGGCTTTGCAGGAGGCGCTCAACCCCGCCGCGGACGGCAAGGGGGAGCGGGCCTTCGGCCCCTTCATCTTCCGGGAGGGCGACCGGGTGATGCAGGTGAAGAACAATTACGACCTGTTCTGGGAGGAGCCTGACACCGGGGCCAAGGACATGGGCGTGTTCAACGGCGACATCGGCACCATTCTGGAGGTGAACGCCGGGGGGATCACCGTCTCCTTTGACGGGCGGCTGGTGGCCTACCCCCCGGAGCTGCTGGGAGAGCTGGAGCCCGCCTATGCCGTCACCGTCCACAAGGCCCAGGGCAGCGAATACCGGGCGGTGATCCTGGCCCTCAGCGACGTCCCCCCTTCCCTGCTGGCCCGGGGGGTGCTGTACACCGCCATTACCCGCGCCCGGGAGCTGTTCATCCTGGTGGGCAGCGGGGAGCTGATGGCCCAGATGGTGGCCAACGACCGGCAGACCCGGCGGTACTCCGCTTTGCGCACCAGGCTGCTGCGGGAGACGGGGCAGGAGGTATAGCATGGACGAACGGGAACAGAAAATACGGGCTTGGTTTCAAATGTGGCTTGACGGCTCAGAGGCGGGGGTGGAGGAGCTTTTTGACCCCGCCGCGGTCTACATTGAGAGCTGGGGACCGGAATACCATGGCCTGGAAAAGATCCGCCACTGGTTCCGGGAGTGGAACACCCGCGGGCGTGTCCTGCAATGGGACGTCAAGCAGTTTTTCCACAAAGGGGATCAGACGGTGGTGGAGTGGTACTTCAAAAACCACATGGACGATGGGCGAGTGGAGGCTTTTGACGGCATGAGCCTCATCCGCTGGACGCGCGAGGGAAAAATCTGCTTTTTGCAGGAATTCGGCTGTAACGAAAACAGATATGATCCATACCGGGACGGCCCGGAGCCCCAATTTCAGGACGGACAGGCTATGTGGTTTTGATATTCGCTGTCTGTGGGGAGGGATTCTCAGGGCAGATTGTGGTATATTCGGCCCAAAGGAGGGATCGTCATGGATCAAGCGAAGGTGGGCAGATTCATCGCCGCGCTGCGAAAGGAAAAAGGACTGACCCAAGAGGCCCTGGGGCGGAAACTGGGCGTCACCAACAAAACCGTCTCCCGCTGGGAGAACGGCAACTATATGCCGGACATCGAGCTGCTGGTGCCCTTGGGGGAGGCGCTAGGGGTGAGCGTCAACGAGCTGCTGGCCGGGGAACGGCTGACGGATGAGCAGTTCCGGAAGCAGGCGGACGAGAACCTGGTGGAGGCGGTGCGGGAGAGCAGCTTTTCCGTCAAGGAGCGCACAGAGTTTTTCAAAAGGAAGTGGCTGAGGGAACACGTGTGGCTGTTCGTGGTATGTGCGTTGGCCTGCGTCTTGCTGACCTATCTGCTGATTTTGCGCTGGGATGCGGCATTCCTGATCTTCGTGCCGTGGTTTGTGGCCTACTGCTGGCTGCGCAACCGCATGATGGCCTATGTGGAAGGCAGGGTGTACGGCGACCCGAAACCGCCAACGGACGGTTGACAATCGAAGGAAAATCTTATATGATAAAGGGCGCAAATTCACTCAAGGAGACACAGAGAGATGAAAAAGCCCTTCCTCACCT
>JAIEFH010000059.1 GCA_029067025.1 Oscillospiraceae bacterium
CCGTTGATGTCGGTCACAAATTCCTGCCGGAAGGAGCCGCCGACTAACTTAAATTCAAAGCGGACGTTGGGCAGGGAACGCATCGTTACGCTGTTCACCTTGATAAGATGGATGCCCGGTTTCAGGGAATTGAAAAAGACCAGCTCCCGCGTCTGCGTTTCACCGGCTTTCAATTCGATCTGCTGGGGCGTAGAGTTTACGACGTGTTCATCATCGGTGGCAACCTCTTTTACAAGGTAGGTGCCGGGGTCGAGGTCATAGAGGAAAATCTCGCCGCTGGCGTTGGTGGTGTACTCCCCAAAGAGGTCGCCGTCATGCCAGACCTCAAAGGTTACGTCGGGCATGGGCTTGTTGCTGGTCAGGTCATACTTCAAAATGCGGAGGGCGGGCCGCGCCCGATTGGTCACGGTCAGCACGGGATCGTCCTCAATGGTGGGGTCGTAGGGGTCGATGTGGATGCCGTGGGGCGTCTTGTCCAGCACATAGCCAGCAGGGGCGGCGGTTTCCACGACCGTGATATACGCTTCTTTGCGGATGCCCGTCACACGGGCCACGCCGGAGTCGTTGGTGGTGACGGAGGTGATGAACTTGCCGTCTGCGAACACATCAAAGGTGGCGTCACGCAGGGAAACGCCGGTCTGCTCATCCACTTTGATAATGGTCAGGCTGATGTCCCGCACGTTCTCCCAGGTAATGAGAACGTCCTTGGTGCCGTCCCACTCCACCGTTTCCACACGGGAGGACTTCAAATAGCCGTCCGGGGGAGACTGTTCCGTGATGCGATAGGAGCCGTAGGGCAGCTCGTCGCCCTCAAAGGAAATGGTGCCGTCAAAGCCGGTGATGCCGGTGGTCATATAGGAGCCGTCGATCTGCTCAAAGCGGAACACGGCCCCCTGCAAGCTGCCCTTGTTCTGTGCGTCCACCTTTTTGATAGTGAAGCCGCGCTCCACATCATCGGTGATGGTCAGGTACTCGGTGCGGCCAGCGGTCAGGGTAACATTCATGGGGGCCACGATCTGATAGCCCTCCGGGGCGCTGGTTTCTGTCAGCGTGTACTGCTCATCGGCGGGCAGGTCACGCCACACGATCTGCCCGTTGCGGTCGGTGGTGCCGGTGACGGTGGTGCCGCCGCTGCCGGTCAGGGTGAACTCGGCCCCCTCCAGGGGAGCGCCGCCCGCGCCCGCCTTGACCACTTGCAGACTGGCGGTTTCCTCCAGCTCGTCAGTGGTACTCCAGGTAAAGGGGATTTGGGCGTCCAGCGTAGTATAGCCGGGATCGGAGATGATATAGGACTGTTCCGATGAGGACGGGTTATAGGCCAAATAGAGGTTGAATTGCGCCACACCGCCCGTGGCTTTGATGGTGAAGCTGCCCTCGTCAGCGGCGGTGTCCACGGGGATGCAGACCTTGAAGGCACCATAGTATTCGCTGCCGTTGGAGTTGAGGTTGGTATTGCGGCTCTTGCTGGTGTCCACCTTGTAGCAGGTAGCCCCATTTTCCTGAGTGCTTTCCAGGGGAGAATTGTTTTCCGCCACAAAGATGGTGCCCTGGGGGGCGTCGGTGGAGTACACCTTGGTCTTGT